>JBMYXW010000109.1:263-7875 GCA_049608825.1 Chitinophagales bacterium | reverse complement strand
ATAGTAGGATTCTGCCATTCAGGAACATTTTGTCCGAATACACAAGAAGCTATCAACAAAAATAGTAATGTGGGTGGCAGTCTCATATTTGGATTTGAATAAACTAAAGACAGGTCTAAGGTAACAAAAATACGGAAAACCCTTTGGGTTTGTAGTCTAAATGTTTCGTGTGTGTTAAAAAATGTGAAAACCGAAAAAACTTTGGAAACTTTGGAACTATTTTGAGTTTCCTCGGTTTTTAGATATATCTTTGCAGTATCAACACAAAAACACAATATTTTACAAACGCAAAAGAGTTCAATGTCAGAGACCCTTCAAAAAATTATTCAAACGGCTAACAAGCATTTCACCAAATATGGCATTCGCAGTGTATCAATGGATGATATTGCCCGTGAGTTGGGAATGTCCAAAAAGACTATTTACGAAAAAGTAGGAAACAAAGAGGAGTTGGTCAAAAAAGTAATGGAGTTTCACATTGAGTTGGATTGTGAACTGATTGTAGAATTGCAAAAAAAACAAGGAAATGCCATTGATGAAATGTTGGGTATCGCAGATTTTGTGATACAAGAGTTGAGCGACATGAATCCGAGTGTGATTTACGACCTCAAAAAATACTATCGTTCGATTTGGGAAATGATGGAAACACACAGACATACCCATATTCACAGCAATATTCTCCGCAATCTTCAAAATGGCATCAAGCAGGGACTTTATCGTGAAAATATTCGCCCTGAATTGATTGCCCATTTTTATACAGGTATTATACACGTCTTTACGGAAGGAGACTTTTTGGAGCAACAAAAATACACCGTTGCGGAATCCTATATCGAAGCCTTCAAATACCACATCTATGGAATTGCCTCCGAAAAAGGAATTGAATACCTCAAAACCAATTTACCTAAAATCAAAAACACGAAATATGCTAAGTAGTAATAGGATATTGCTTGTCCTCATGCTATCACTTTTTTTGTTGCAACCAGCACAAGCCCAAGACAATCAAACACTTAAATTCAATTTGGAGGAGGCACAAACTTATGCCATCAAACACAATTTGAATGTTAAATCTGCAAAATATGAGATTGACAAAAATCGTCAAGTAGTGAAAGAATATTTTGGTACGGGATTGCCGCAGATAAACGGCAATGTGAACTACCAACGTGCGCTCAAACTTCCTGCAAGTCTCGTTCCTGCAGAGGTTTTTGGAGGACGAGAAGGAGAGTTTGCGAAACTCGAATTTGGAACAAACAACAATTTGGGCATAGGTTTAAGCCTTGACCAACAGCTTTTTAGCGGAACTTATTTTATCGGTTTGCAGGCGGCAAATGCCATTGTTGAATTGTCGAAACTGCAGGTCGTTCAGTCGGAAGCAGATGTAAAAGACCTTGTGACACAGGCTTATATTGGTGCTGCTGCAACAGGAGAAAATATTGCTCTGTTGGAGAAAAATGTGAAAGTGATAGAAAGAGTCTTGTACGAAACCCAACAATTGTACGAAAACGGTTTTGTAGAGGCGATGGATGTCGACAGATTGAAGCTTTCTAAAGCCAATTTGAAATCACAAATCAGCAATGCCGAACGCCAACAAGAATTGACTTACAATCTATTGAAGTACCAAATGGGCATTTCATTGGACAAAAATATCGAACTGACCGAAGGATTTTACGATTTGGTGGAAGCCGCAAAAGGTGTGGATATTTTTTCTGCAAATCCGAATGCACGAATTGAATTGAAGGTATTGAAGCAACAAAACAACTTGAATGAGTTGGATATTCGCAATTACAAATCTCGCTATCTCCCTCGTTTAGATGCTTTTGCAAACTGGAATACGTCATTTCAGTCCAATGACTTCAAGTTGGGAAATGGTGATAGTTGGATTCCTTCCTCTGCAATCGGAATTAGAATGAGTGTGCCGATTTTTGATGGTTTTACCAAAAAAGCACAGATTGCACAGCGTTTGATTGATCGTGACAAAATCGCTACGGCAAATTCTCTGCTGCAAAGTTCGATTGAATTGGAGCAAAACCAAGCCAAAATTGAATACTTCAATGCAGTAGAACAGGTAGAAAATCAAAAGGAAAATTTGGACTTGGCAGAACGCATCCACAAAACAGCTTTGATTAAGTATAAAGAAGGTTTGGGTTCGAGCCTTGAAGTAACGACTGCCGAAGGTGATTTGTACCAAACGCAAGGTCTTCACATTCAAGCATTGTTTAGCCTCATTAGTGCAAAAGCAAAATTGGATAAAGCGTTGGGGAAATACAATTAAAGGAATAAAACGTCAAGCCTAAAGAATCTTTTGAAGCAAGTTTACTCTGTTAAGAGTAAAATATTTGTAGAACTCAACTCAGAAAGTAATCAACAACTCTGTAGGGGTTGAACTCCTATGGAGTTCCATCGTTACTTTCTCCGTTTTGCTACAAATATTCAAGTCCTAACGGACTTATCAAAAACATGATTTAGTCCATAACAAGAAGCAAAAGTATCAATAGAAACGACCAAGAATCTATAGCATCAACCGAGAATCTAAAAAAACAAAAAATACAACAATGAACAAATACATTTTAACTCTCCTAATCTCTTTTAGTTTGCTTTTTCTCAATTCTTGTGGAGATGATAAGAGCAAAGTAGATACGCCCGAAGCAAAGAAAGCACTGCTTGAAAAACAAATTAAGGAGAAAAAATCAGATTTAGCAAAGCTATCCTCTGAATTACAGGCGATGGAAAGAGAGTATCTTACTTTTGACCCCGACTATTTAACCAAACAAGCAGAAAGCAAAAAACGGGTTATTTCTATTGACAGTGTGCGGGTCAAAAACTTTGACCAATTTGTAGAGTTTCAAGGACAGGTTCAGACCAAAGACGATTTTATGATTAGTTCAGATATGGGTGGAGTCTTGAAGTCACTGACCATCAAAGAAGGAGAATATGTAAAACAAGGTCAATTGGTCGGTCGAGTAGATGATGATATTATGCAGAAAAATGTGGATGAACTCAACCTCAAATTGAACTTGGCAAGAGATATTTTTCAAAGACGAGAAAAATTGTGGAAACAAAATATTGGCTCTGAAATCGAATTTATCCAAGCCAAAAACAATGTTGAAGCTCTTCAAAAAAGTATTTCAACGCTGCAAGCTCAACGTGGAAAGACCAATATCTATGCACCGAATAATGGTGTGGTAGAAGAGATTTTTACCACTCAAGGAGAAATTACTGGTCCAGGAAGTCCGATTGCTAAAATTATCAATACCAGCAATTTGCAGGTCGTGGCAGATATTCCCGAAAACTATCTGACTTCTATTAGGAGAGGTTCAACAGTAAAGGTTGTATTGCCTGCTTTGGACAATGTGGAACAGACAGTGAAGGTGTCTAAAATAGGTTCGATGATTGACCCCAATAACCGTACTTTTCAGATTGAGATGCCGATTTCTAACAAAGGCGGCAAAGTGAAACCAAACCTTATGGCAATGGTGGAATTCAAAGCGGCTGCTTCTGACAATGCAGTGGTTGTGCCGACTAATTTGGTGCAAAATAGCTTAGAAGGAAATTTTGTTTTTGTGGTAGAGAAAACCGACACAAGCCAAGTAGCGAAGAAAGTAAAAATTGAAGTAGGCGATTCCTACGAAGGTGAAACTTTGGTTTTGAATGGATTGAAAGGAGGTGAAACTTTGGTAGCTGATGGGTCTAATTTGGTGAGAGATGGAGAGAAGGTTAAGATTTTGAAATAGTTGGTTGGTGATTAGTTATTTGTGACTGGTTATATGACTGACTCCCTTAGGAGTGGAATATTTGTAGAAACGCTGATAAAGTGATTTCCCAACTCCTTTAGGTGTTGAACATCAGCAAAATATGCTTGTCATGTTTGGGTTGAACTCCGATGGAGTTCTCTAATTACCTTCTTTATTCTTCTACAAATATTGAAGTCCTACAGACTTTACAAAATATCGTACAATTCAAAACAATATTAGCCATTCAACAATAAAGCAATACAACAATTCAAAACAACTTAGCCATCCAACAATAAAGCAATACAACAATTAATATAAACCATGTCAGATAAAAACAACAATATAAACCCCAATTCTCAAGCCGAAGAAAAAGAAGTGGTTCGTGAATTTAAGCTGTCGAGTTTGGCGATAGATAGCGCAACGAGTATTTTCGTGATGATTTTCATGTTGATACTTTTGGGAACATCGGCATACACTTCGATGCCCAAAGAAAGCTATCCCGAAATCAAAATTCCGATGATTTATGTCGGTACGCCTTATCCTGGTAACTCACCTTTGGATATGGAGAATTTGGTGACACGACCTATCGAAAAAGAAATCAATAGCATCACAGGAGTTAATAAAATCACTTCCAACTCTATACAGGATTATTCCACGATTGTTGTAGAGTTTGGCTTTGATGTGGATGTCAAGGATGCTTTGCAGGAAGTGAAGGATGCGGTCGATAGAGCGAATCCCGACTTGCCGACAGATTTGCCTGCCGAACCCAATGTTTTTGAAATGAGCTTTAGTGAAATGCCGATTGTAAATCTCAACTTGGCGGGTTATGAGAGCTTGGATGAACTCAACAAATATGCGGAATATTTGCAGGATGAAATTGAAACTTTCAGCGAAATCAAAGAGGTGAATATTCGTGGTGTTCAAGATAAGGAGGTCAGCATCAATGTGGATGTCTATGAATTGGAGGCTCGAAATTTGAGTTTTGGAGACATTGAAGGGGCGATTGGCGCAGAAAATATTACCCTTTCTGGTGGTGATATTTTGGCACAAAACCTTCGTAGAAACATTCGTATTGTAGGAGAATTCAAGCATCTTGGCGAAATTGAAAACATCATTATTTCCAATGAAAATGGTGCGATTGTCTATTTGAAGGATGTCGCAAGCGTCAAATTTGGATACGAGGATATTGAGAGTTTTGCGAGAGAATACGGGGAATCTATTGTGACCTTGGATGTTATCAAGCGAAGTGGTGAAAACCTCTTGGATGCAGTGGACAACATTAAGGTGTTGGTGGAAAGAGACAAAAAAAGTGGCGTTTTACCTGCTGCTTTGAAGGTGAGCTACTCCAATGACCAATCTAAGCAGACTCGAATGATGGTCGAAAACCTCGAAAACAGCATCATTGCAGGGGTGATATTGGTGGTATTGGTTTTGTTGTTTTTCATGGGCTTTCGCAATGCCTTGTTTGTAGGAGTTGCCATTCCCTTGTCAATGTTGATTGGTTTTTTGGTGCTGCAATTTTCGGGCGCAACGCTGAATATGATGGTGCTGTTCTCGCTGATTTTGGCATTGGGAATGTTGGTGGACAACGGGATTGTGGTGGTCGAAAATATTTACCGACTGATGAGTGAAGGTATGGACCCAGTTCGAGCCGCAAAAGAAGGTGTTGGAGAAGTCGCCTTGCCGATTATCAGTTCGACGGCTACGACTTTGGCAGCCTTTGTGCCTTTGTTGTTTTGGGATGATATTATGGGGCAGTTTATGAGGTATTTACCTATGACGCTGATTATTGTATTGACTTCTTCTTTGTTTGTAGGCTTGGTTATCAATCCCGTATTGACTTCTAAATTCATGAAAATTGAAGACGAAAACGAAAAAACCAACTACAAACGATTGGCTATTTGGACAGTTGGTTTGATGGCGATTTCTGCACTATTCTATATGACAGGTGCTACACTTTGGGGAAGCCTTGCAGCAATAGCCGCTGCGCTGTTGTTGTTGAATGTATTTGTATTGACTCCGCTTTCCAATGGTTTCCAAAAGTATGTGATGCCTGCAATGGAAAGTGTGTATCAAAAATTTGTGGGTTTTGCGCTTCGTGGTTGGAAACCGATATTTTTCTTTTTAGGCACATTTGCTTTGTTGATTGCTTCCATCATGATGATGGGCGCTGCAGGATTGAAGACTTTGTTGTTTCCCGAAGGAGAGCCGAATTACATCAATATTTTTATTGAGCATCCGATAGGAACGGACATCAAAAAAGCAGATAGTTTTGCGAAAGAAGTAGAAGCACAAACGATTGACTTGATGAAACCCTACGATTATATGGTTGAGTCGATTTTGACCAAAGTAGGGGCAGGCACGAGTGACCCGAATACGGGAATGCCCGATATGGGAACTACGCCCAACAAAAGCCGTGTGACGGTTTCGTTTATCGAAAGTCAATACCGAGAGGGCGTGAATACGATTGAATTGATGGAGGATTTGCGGCAAATGACCCGACAGTTTGCAGGAGTGAGCATTACGCTCGGCAAGGATGCCAACGGTCCGCCACCTCAACCGCCTATCAATCTCGAAATCACAGGAGAAGACATCAGCCGTTTGATTGAGATAGCGGTGGATGTGAAGCAGTTTATGGAAGACCAAAATGTGGCAGGTGTCGAAGGATTGAAGATGGATTTGGAGACAGGCAAGCCTGAATTGTTGGTGACAGTGGACAGAGACAAAGCTCGTCGATTTGGTTTGTCGACCGCACAAGTTGCGACAACGATACGTACCGCTATTTTTGGAAAGGAAATCTCAAAATTCAAAGAAGGAGAAGACGATTATCCGATTCAATTGAGGTTTGGAGAGGAATTTCGTTATGATTTGGGTACGATTCTCAACCAAAAAATCACCTTCCGCAACAACCAGGGTAAACTCCTCAAAGTACCCATCAAAGCAGTTGCCAACATCGAATATTCTTCCACCTTTGGCTCGGTTAATCGAAAGAATTTGGATAGGGTCATCACCCTGTTCTCCAATGTAAACGAAGGCTATAATGGCACAGAAATCGTTGAACAGTATCGCAACCTGCTCTCTACCTACGAATTACCAGCAGGATATACCTTTCAGTTTACAGGTGAACAAGAAGAAATGGAGGAAACTTCGGCATTTTTGGGCAAGGCTCTGATGATTGCCGTATTGAGTATTTTCTTGATTTTGGTGATGCAGTTCAACTCCGTTGCGCTTCCATTTGTGGTGATTTTATCGGTCTTGTTCAGTACGATGGGTGTGTTTATGGGCTATGCTTTTTACAAAATGGACTTCATCATCATCATGACGGGTATCGGGATTATTTCGCTGGCAGGGATTGTGGTGAACAATGCAATTGTATTGATTGACTACATCAATTTGGTAAGAGAACGTCGCCGTAGAGAGTTGGGGATTCCCAAAAACAAATCTATGACTAAGGCAGGAATTATTGAAGTAATTATTGAAGCGGGAACGAAAAGATTGCGCCCTGTATTGTTGACTGCAATCACTACCGTTTTGGGACTCATGCCTTTGGCGACTGGAACGAATATCAATTTCTACACCTTATTGACCGAACTCGACCCACAATTTTATACGGGTGGTGACAATGCGGTATTTTGGGGCGCAATGGCTTGGTCGGTGATTTTTGGTTTGGTATTCGCTACTTTCTTGACTTTGGTAGTTGTTCCGATTATGTATTTGGGTGTCGAAAGAATGAGTGCTTGGGTTTTGGATGATGGAGTTTATGTGGATGAAAAAGAAAATTTTATACAGCAATTACAAACCGAATTGAATAAATAAATCAAGGAAGTCGGATTCTTTGAAAAGAATCCGACTTCATATTTGCTAAGTTCGATTGACTACTGACCAAA
>JBMYXW010000109.1:0-253 GCA_049608825.1 Chitinophagales bacterium | reverse complement strand
AAAGAAACACCTTCTGAGCCTAATGAACCAAATCCTCATGTGGGGATTCCTGAATTGGTGATGGAATGATTTGGAGGCGAGAAGTCGGAGGTAAGAAGCGAGAGCCTAAAAAATAATACCTTGTATTCTCAGATTCTTTCATCAAAATATAAAAACACTCTCAAAGATACCCCTACAATGCCCTCTTTGCCTGATTATGGTAAGGAGGGCTTTTTTTGTAGTACACTGTAAAAGAAATAGTTGGTTCTTTGAC
>JBMYXW010000108.1:0-7919 GCA_049608825.1 Chitinophagales bacterium | reverse complement strand
AATCCCACAAGCCATAGAATACATAACTTGCAGCTAGTAAAAGTAAATTCTGAGTTTTTAGGTGTTTATTGCAGACAAACCAGTAAAGTCCAAATACTATTGGTAAGAATATTGCAAATTCTATAGAATTAAATAGCACGATTATATTTTATGTTAGTAGCTTTTTTATCAAATACCTGTTGATATATGAGGATACTATTTACAAAGTCCAATAATCCATGTCCTTTATCTTCCGATGATAAATCCCTTTTATATCAATCAAAATAGCGGAATTGGAAGTGATACTTTGAAAATAAGATTCATCCAAGTCGATATATTCCTTGTGTTTCACTGCGACTATTACACAGTCATAATCCATACCTATATCTTCAACAAGGCTTAAACCATATTCATGATGTAGTTCTGCTGAAGAAGCATAGGAATCCGTGATGTCCGTTTTGATAGAAAAAGATTGAAGTTCACGAGCAAGGTCAACTACCTTTGAATTTCGAATATCGCTGACATTTTCCTTAAAAGTAACACCCATAATCAATACCTTAGATTCATGGATACTCTTACCTTTTTTAATCAACATTTGAACAATACGTTTGGCAATATTGGCACTCATATCATCATTAATGCGCCGTCCACTCAAAATAATTTGTGGGCGATAACCCAATTCTTTTGCCTTATAGGTCAAGTAATAAGGATCAACCCCAATGCAATGTCCGCCTACTAAACCAGGCGTAAAAGGCAAAAAATTCCATTTCGTTCCCGCAGCAGCCAACACATCAATCGTTGAGATATTCATTTTATCAAAAATGATAGACAATTCATTCATCAAGGCAATATTCAAATCTCGTTGTGTATTTTCGATTACCTTCGCAGCTTCTGCTACTTTAATAGAACTTGCCTTAAAAATTCCTGCTTCTACAATGGAAGCATAAACAGCCGCAATCGTATTCAAAGCCTCTTCATCACATCCTGCAACTACTTTTGTGATTTTAGTAATTGTATGTTCCTTATCCCCAGGATTGATACGTTCTGGTGAATACCCCACTTTAAAATCAACTCCACATTTCAAGCCAGACATTTCTTCCAAAATAGGCACACACTCCTCCTCTGTACAGCCAGGGTAAACGGTTGATTCATACACTACATAATCTCCCTCTTTCAATACTTCTCCAATAAATTTTGAAGCACTCCGCAATGGGTTCAAATTAGGTATTTTGTATTCGTCAATAGGAGTAGGTACAGCAACTATATAAAATCTTGCATCTCGCAAATCTTCAATAGAATGAGTAAATTGGATGTCTTTATTTTCAAATTCTTTTGAAGAAAGTTCATTGCTGGGGTCAACGCCTTCTTTCATCATACTAACCCGTTTTTGATTGATATCAAACCCAATAACAGACATTTTCTTGGCAAACTCAAGAGCAATGGGTAAACCAACATAGCCTAGACCAATAAGGGCAAGGGAAGTTTTTTTTTGAATCAAATCCAGTAAAACCTGTTTTTTTTGAATAGTAGTAGCCATAATGTATTGATAAGAAATTAGAGAGCTTTAAAACACGAAATTATGAAAAGGATGTGTGAGAAACAATAACGAATGTATTTATTTAACTTTAAAAATTATTCTGTTACTTCATTGAGTACTTAACTTTGCAGCAGAATAACCATTCAGAATGTATCGTTTACATCTATTTGGTTTCGGGCTCTCCATCCTTATTACAGATATTTCACAAATTGTACTACAATGCAACCAAACCACATCCCCTTCAACCGCCCCTTCATCATCGGCAACGAACTCCAATACATCCAACAAGCCATTCAAACAGGCAAAATTTCGGGCAATGGGCTGTTTACCAAAAAATGCCAGCAATTTTTTGAAAATCAATACTACTTCAAAAAAACACTACTCACCACCTCCTGTACCGATGCCCTCGAAATGGCAGCCATACTATTGGATATTCAACCAAAAGATGAAGTCATTATTCCTGCCTACACCTTCGTCTCCACCGCCAATGCCTTTGTGTTGCGAGGCGCAAAAATTGTATTTGCAGATAGTTTGCCGAATCACCCCAATATAGATCCGAATCAAATTGAAGCCTTGATTACTTCCAAAACCAAAGCAATCGTTGTGGTGCATTATGCTGGAATAGCCTGTGACATGGATGCGATTCAAGCCATTGCAGACAAACACGGTTTGAAGGTCATTGAAGATGCAGCGCAAGCCATAGATGCTTTTTACAAAGGAAAACCACTGGGAGGAATTGGAGGCTTGGCAGCTTTTTCATTTCACGAAACCAAAAATATCATTGCAGGAGAGGGGGGAATGTTGGTAGTGAACGATGCTCAATTCTTGAAACGTGCTGAAATTATTTGGGAAAAAGGCACGAATCGCTCGGCATTTTTTAGGGGGGAAGCAGATAAATATGGTTGGATGGATGTAGGGTCTTCTTTTTTACCCTCCGAAATTGTAGCCGCATTTTTGTATGCTCAAATTGAAGAACTGCCTCAAATTCAACAGAAAAGAAAAGCGATTTGGCAGCGATATTTTGAAGGATTGCAGTCGCTTCAACAACAGGGAAAACTGCAATTACCCCACATTCCAGATTTCGCCACCAACAATGGACACCTTTTTTACCTCACCTGCAACAATCTAACAGAACGTACCGCCCTCATCCAACATCTCCGCAAAAATGACATTCACGCCGTTTTCCACTACCTTTCGCTCCACCAAAGCCCTTTTTATGCGGCCAAACACGATGGTCGAAAATTGCCCAATTGTGAGCGTTTTGCAGATTGTTTGGTGCGCTTGCCATTGTTTTTTGAATTGAAGGAATGTGAACAAAGTAGGGTGATGGAGTGTGTAAGGAATTTTTTTAGTAAAAAAAAATAATAGAACATCAAGCCCCAATCAATGCAAATCCTGCCCAATCTATCGGTTCAATAGATTCATCTTCTATCAAACCTAATTTGGCTTTGTGGAGAGCAGTAGAATAAACATCTCCCTCCAATACATGCCCAAAGAAAGCCTGTACCAGTTTACTCGTCGAATCCTGTGGTACTTTAAAAAGAGAATACACAATATTAGAAGCTCCCGCATACAAAAAAGCCCGATGCAAAGCCATCATTCCTTCACCTTGCTGCAATTTGCCCACGCCACTCTCGCAACTGCTCAACACCACCAAATCGGCTTTCAATTGCAGGTTCATCACTTCGGATAGATACAGTTTGCCTTTTTCATTGGAGGAGTTCGTATTTTCTCCTTCCCCCTCCACATACAGGTTCAAACCCGACAAAGCTGCATTTTCGGTATCCGAAAAACCATGTGTAGAAAGTAAAATATGCTTGTAGTCTTCGATATACTCCAATAACTGTTCTTTAGAAGCCATCTCATAAAATAAGGCGGTTGCTTTTTTCTGTTGTTCTTCAAACAACTCATAGACCTTTTTGACCTCTATTTCGGTTTCTTCCAAATCGACCAAAACATCTGTTTCGGCTACTCCCGATTTGAGTATCATTTCCCGACCATTGCCCTTACTCTTGAGGATATAACCACTTGCACCTGTTGCCCGTTTGCCAAACTTGACGGGAGCAACTCCTAGAAAACCATCTTCTATTTCTCGTCTGATGTCTATCTGTGTTTTTTGATGGCTTTGTCCAATTAAAGTTGCAGAATAGTGGTAGTGAACTTGAAAATCACGCAATAGGTAGGGCAGTTGTGAGAATTTTTCGATGGGCTCGAATTTGGTAGGCGAAATGGGATGAATGAGTGCATCGAAGTTCAAGCGGTGCAAAGCTCCATCAGGAATAATGATCAGCTGTTTTTTGGCTTTCCATTTGGCTTCAATGGGCTTCAAAAGCAAGTTATACAATTGATGGGCGATGGAAATATAGTTTTCCAAATCACTGAGAAATATCGTCTTTTGAAAAGCTTCAATCAATAAAGCCAAGTCGATGTCGAATTTTATTACTTCAAAGCAAAGGCTGTCTGCTCCAATAGCAAAGATGAATAATTGTTTGTCATATAGGCAGTATTGAATCAAGAGTTCTTCGGTTTGAAGTAAAGTTTGGATTTTGGCAATAGAAATGGTTTGTGTTTGGTATTTGAGTTGGTAATAATCGGGATGGATTTCCTCCATCTGTTTCATTAATTGACTGTACTCTTGATGATATTCCAAAAACTTTATTTGTAGTTTTTGAACAGCAGCTTCTTTTGAATCTTCGTCTCCTTTGGCTTTTTTTTGTGTTTGAATCGTTTTATCAAGCAGAACCAACTGTTTTTTTAGATTTTGCTCTTTTTGTAGAAGTACTTTGGGGATGGAGGATTGAATTTTGGCAATTTCGCCCTGCATGGCAGAAAGGAGCAACACAGCTTTGGCTTTTTCGGCAAATAAAAAAGCTTTTTCTATTGCCCAATAGTCCTCTAGCTTTTTCCAAGCAGTGTAAGCGACATCCAAACCAATCTCATAAGCTTTTCTATGACCTTGTTCTATCGATAATTTTGAATGATCAGAAAGGTAGCCCATTCTCATTTGTTCCATCAAACCAATTGCCAATTCAGCGCTTTCCAAAGCTATATGGATGTTTTTATCAGTTGTCTCTACTTCCAAATAATAGTTTTTAAAAACTCTTGCTTTGTTAGCCAATAAGATAATACCTACATTATTTTCAAGATTTTGCAGGTCTTGCAAAGAAGGATTCTGATAGACCTCCTTTTCATTAAAAGTCGAGATAAAGGCGACCAAACCTTTTTGTAGGTATTGGATTCCTTCCCAGTAAGATTTTTTCATATTGTGTAAGCTCCCCAATAAGTAATAGGTATGCGCCACTCTCGGGTGCTTCGCTCCAAATATTTGGAGGTGACCAGTCAAAGTTTTTTGCAAGTATTGACCTGCTTTCTCAAAATCTTTCAAGCTACTATAAGCTCGTCCCAAGCTCGAATAGAGGGTACTTCTCGATTTAATAGCACCTATACTGTGACGAGAAGTGTTGTCCAATTTGTTCAAAAAAAACAAACTTTTATGGAAATAGACAATGGCTTGTTGAACATCATTGATTCGGTTGTACATAAGTCCCATATCAATATAAACATCAGCAATGTCTGTGAGGTACTTGTGGTGGTTGTATTCATCCAATGCCTTTTGAAAGTAGAAAGTTGCTTCCTTTAAATCTGTTACCTGTGCATAACAGACACCTATAGATTTGTAAGTGAGGGCTTGGTAATACTTATTGGTATTGGGTAATGACTGAAAGATTTCTGTGGCTTTTTGGAAATAGAGAATGGCTTGCCAATAATCCTCCAATGTCTTATAAGCGCCTCCTACGTGGAAGAATAACCTACCATAGGTCAAAGAATTATTTGGAGGAGTAAGCTGGCACTGCTTCAATATTGCGTGGTAATAGTCTAATTCTTTGCGGTATTTTCCCAACTTACCCCATATCCATCCCCTCGAAATAAGGGCTTCCAAAGTTGGTTCTCCGATTGCTCCAAATATTTTCATTCGGATGTCCAATGCTTGCTGATTAAAAGAAAGAGCTGTTTGGTAATCGGTTTGGGCAGCATAACAATCGCTCATTGCATCCCAAATATCGGCTCGAACGATATCCGATGCCTCACCTTCAGGAAAGGTAAAGGTATCTGCTTTTTTTAAAATAGGAAATGCAGTCTTGTATTGCCTCTGCTCAAAAAGGATTTTTACTTCTTCAACATATTTTTGGGCAAGTACGAATTGTTCTTGTGGAGCTTCGGACATGGAAGGCTTATTTAGTATGATAATGATAAAAATCCAAGATAGAAGTTTTTTTTAAAAACCTGCAATCGACTAGCTCCAATTCATCCATTGAATATAAAAAGAGATTGTTCTAATTCGTCTATCTTTTTACACTTTTATCATTCACCCATCTAAACCAATCCAAGCATATAAGCATTTACAAATGGTTGGGTTAATACAGTTTTGAAATGCAAATCTATCTTTCCACATACCATTTTCAAACTTCAATAAAAAAAAATGAATAAAATAAGACTCTTTTTCAGTATTCTAATCATAGGCATCACATTCATTTCCTGCAATAAGTCGGTCGACAAATCGGCTGCAAAAACGGATGCTATGGATGTGGTCAAATCTCTCAATGAGTCACCACAACCTAAGACAACAACGACTCTATCTACCAACACCGAAATCAACAAATTGGAGGTAGAAACAGATAAACAAGCTGTTCAAGAAGAAGAGAGAATCGTGGAAAATAAAACAGAACCAACTCCTAAAAAGACTGAAGTAGAGCCTCAATCTAAAGTCATTAGAAAAGAACAGAAGAAAGAAACCCCCACTATAATCAGTTCAAAACCCACTATATCCAGTAGTCAAAATAAAAGCTCGGATAAGAAGACTATCCGTTTAGATAAACCTCAAAAGAACCTCTCCTCAAGTAATGCACCAAGGAATTTTATGAAAATCTCCCACAGTTTTTTGAGCGAATATGTATCAGGTGGCTTGGTCGCCTATTCTAATATTGGGAAACCCGATATCAACAAACTTATTGAGCAAATTGCTACTACAGACCTTAGTGAGGCAAAGAACATCGAAAAACAAACCTTCTATATAAATGCCTATAATATTTTGGTCATCAAATCCATTTTAGAAAACAATATTCCTTCCTCTCCATTGGATGTATCAGGTTTTTTCGATACCCAAAAACACAAGGTAGCGGGCGAAATTTTGACCTTAGACCAAGTAGAAAAAGGTAAATTGTTTGGCTTAAAAAAAGACCCTCGGTTTCACTTTGCTGTTGTCTGTGGAGCAATAGGTTGTCCCCAAATAGAACCTTTCGCCTACACTCCTTCAAAATTAAACGCACAATTAGACCATCAAACCAAAAAAGCACTCAATGACCCCAATTTTACGAAAGTAAATGATGCTGCAAAAAAGATAGAACTTTCCGAAATCTTCAAATGGTATAAAGCCGACTTTACACAAGGTGGAAAATCATTGATAGATTATATCAACCAATATCGAAACGAAGCTATTCCATCCGATTACACAGTCGATTATTACCCTTACAATTGGAAAGTAAACAAACAATAAGGATTAGGTAAAAACAAGAAAAAACCATATCTTTGCAGCCATTTTGTAATATTTTCCATTACCCAATTATCAAACAAATTTTAATATGATTATTATTGAAGTAAAAGATAGCGAAACGATAGACAAAGCACTACGTCGTTACAAAAAGAAAGGTCAAAAAACAGGTATATTGAGCGAATTACGTAGAAGAAAAGATTACACCAAACCTTCAGTAAATCGCAGAAAAGAAATTTTGAAAGCTTCTTACATTCAGAAGAAATACGGAAATAGCTAATAAACAATTGGTTATTTTAGTAATAAATAGATAATTGGTTTTTCATAAAAATAAAAAACCGCTATTCGTTTTTTGATAAAAGCGAATAGCGGGAAATGCCAATTTTAATACTATTTTTATGTTGTAAGAAGAATGGAGGTTGTTTGAAAAATTACTTTTTGTTTCTTTCTTGTTAAGCCTTAGTCATTTGCTCGTCAATAAGATTAATCAAAAACGCAATCACCAAACCTGTAACAGCACCTGTTACGACTTGATCTAAGTAATCTGCTTGTAAATGTACTGCAATTGGAACATAAAAAATAGCTCCAATAATAGCACTCATCAAATAAAAATTGATGGGTAATTTTTGCGTACTTACAAACCCAATCAAACCGCCCAAAACAGCGACAATAATAAGGTACATCAAGTTGAAGGCACCTACAAATAAGAAAGTTTCGATTAAACCAAATACAATGCCTGCAACGATTCCAACGGTAATTCGCTTGTCCATAATGAAAACAATTTTAGTGAGTAAAAATGGTGGGTGGGTATTTATAGCAAGCTAAATATAGGAAAAAAAATAACAGGAAAGAAAT
>JBMYXW010000107.1:0-7928 GCA_049608825.1 Chitinophagales bacterium | reverse complement strand
TTGTAGCGGTAGAATTAAAGTTACAAGCAGCAGCATTAGTACATCCTACACAAGACGTAAATTCACAAGAACCATCATCTGTTGTAGCGGTAGAATTAAAGTTACAAGCAGTAGCATCTGTACATCCTACACAAGATGTAAATTCACAAGAACCATCATCGGAGTTAGCAGCAACATCAAAGTTACAAGCAGTAGCATCTGTACAACCCAAAACAGTGTTGGCACAGTCTGCACAGTTTGCAGCAGTTTCTCCACAAGCTGTATCACAGTTGCCATCTCCACAAGTACCAAAGGCACAACTACCATCATCGTCATTTGCTGCGGAGTCAAAGTTACAAGCAGTAGCATCTGTACATCCTGGGAAGAGACAATTTCCATCATCATATACAGCAGATGCACTAAAATTAGCTGCATTTGCATCTGTACAACCTACACAAGATGGATTTGTTGTATCTCCAGTAATAGAAACATTGTCCCATGCTGCCCCTTCTCCATCTTGGACACTTCCATCAGAAGCAAATATGACTGCAAAACGAACATTAGAAGCACCTGCTAAGAAACTGATATCGTGTGTAGCCGTTACAAAACCACCACTGCACTGGGCATCAGCAGGATCGTCACAATCTCCTGTCCAACCAGGAACACCAATAGCCCCTATTGTACTGTTGTACCAATTTACACCTGTTCCATCACTGGTGCCTGTATCTGCGCCATCATCAATTCCTAAAATAGAGAAGGTTGTTCCTCCATCTGTGTTAAAACCAATGGTCAAGCCATCAAAGTTGGTTTCCGAATCCCAGTTTACATCAATAGAAAAAGTAGCTGTTTCCATACAACTCATGTCAAAACACCCTGTTTGGAAGAAAACCAATTCATTCGCATTGTAAAACTCACCTGTTGTTACAGGAGAAGTTGCACTACCGCCAGAAAACCATGCCATTGTTCCATCAGAAGCAGCATTGATATTGGTTTGTCCTGCAGGAGGTGTGCCTAAGTCCATTGTAGTATTTCCATTAACATCTACAGTTACCCATCCACCATTATCAGCTTCAAAACTTTCTACATAAGCAGGATTGTTTGCATCAATATTGCCAAAAAACTCACTAATAGAAAGCGCAGCACCTATTACCCCATTGTTAGCAGGAGTATCATCTACAATACCCGAAGCAGCAGTAAAATCTACATTTGCATCTACAGTATAAGTATTAGGTATAGAAAAATCAAATGTTGCAGTAAAGGTATAAGTAACTGTCGCTCCAGCAGGAATAGCAGGTAGAGCTTCCGTTATCTCACCACCACCATTAACTTCAATAGTAGCTTCTGCATCACCAGCTGCAATATCACTACAGCTATTATTAGTAGCAGAAACCGTTATTGTTTCACTTGTAGAAGCATTACATCCAGCAGAAGAAGATAGACCAGAAAGAGCAAGATCGGTAGGAGGAGTTGGATTGTCAAATACACTTACATCGTCAATTCCAATATCTGAGTCAAAACTTGTTCCTGTAAATACTCTTATGCGTAAGTGTACTGTTGCTCCTGCAAAAGAAGATAAATTTCCTTGTAATAATTTCCAAGTATCTTCACTATCTGGTCCTATTACTGAAGCAATAGAAGTATAAGTCGTTCCCCCATCACTAGAGGCTTCCAAATGTACTTGTCCTGATACAACACTTAAACCAAAAGCGTGATACCATACCTCAACAAAGGGGCAACTCAAGGCACTCACATCGTATCCATCATCATTACCTTCAATAATGAAGGTTGAACTTGCACCTGCACCTGAAGTTTCGCAGAATAAAAAGTTTCCACCTCCAGTATGATCTGCACTTGGACCAGTACTACCAGAAGGAGTCGCATCGGTTTCTACAGAAAAATCAAAATCATCTCCATCATCTTGAGACCAAGTTCCTATCAAAGGACAATCTCCATTGTCTGCAGGAGCAAAAGCCTCATTCTCACAGATAGTCTCACCATCGAAGTTCTCTGTAGTAGGAAAACTTGTTACTTGTGCGTAAGTAATATTCCAACAACACATCAAGGCAACCAATAGGCTTGCTAGTGTTTTGAAACAACTTGTAAATGTTTTTGTCATTTTAATTAAAGTTTAGTTTGAAAAAATTGGCTTGAAAAATTTATTTTTTATAATATGAATAATCAAAAAAGTAAACCCTAAGTTAGATTTTTGTAGTTTTTCTTTTTTAGAAATCTCCCAATATAATGAAGATTAACATCCTTTATATAAAAAAACTACAAAAATCTTCATCCCAAATTAGGAGCTTATTTTTTAAGTTTTACTGACTTTTATATTGCAACACCTTTTTTGATACAAAAAAATACCCTGTAAAATAGTTTTTTTTCTTCTAATTATATAAAAACTATTTTTACGCCTAAATTTAAGCAATCACAAAACAATTTTCAACTTAATTGCAGAATAAAACTTCCAAACCCTCTCTCTCTATTGTTTTGGTCTGTTTTTTGACATAAAATAGACAATGGCATTGGATTTGCAGACATCCATCCTAACTAAATCCATCTATATGAAATATTATATCTTATCTTTTACATTGTGTTTTTTGTTTGTAAATTATATCATTGCCCAAGAACAGAACAAACGGTATGTACTCTTAGAAGAATTTTCTAATACTTATTGTCCTCCTTGCATCTTTCGACATCCCACCTTCAATGAAAACATTCTTGATAATTACGAAGACCAAGAAGTTTTTCACATTTCCTATCACTTAGGTTCACCTATTCCCGACGATATTTTTTACCAAGCCAATATTGCAGAAGTAGAAGAACGAGCCAATTATTACCAAGTACCAGGTACGCCAACCCTTCATTTATTGGGCAAGTTTTCCCCATCTGGGCCTTCACCCGACTACGACATTCTCCCTACACCTATACTCCAAAACTACACAGGAAGTATCAGTCCATTGAAAATTGAAGTAGAAGAAACTTTCACAGAAAACAATCAGCGAAATGTTCACATTGAAGTAAAAACAGTGAACCAATTGATTCCAAGCAATCAATTTCGACTTCGACTAGTAGTCGTAGAAAAAACGGTTGAATACGAACCTCCTTTTGAAGGAATGGAAGCCAAACACCACAATATTTTTCGGCAAACTTTGGGCGGATGGGAAGGTACTCCTTTCAGCCCTGCAAAGGTAGGGAAAACGATTGAATATGATTATACTTTTTCGGTGAAAGATGCATGGCAAGACGACCAAATTTATGTCATAGCTTTTGTACAAGACGACAGCAATCAAAGTATTCTCAATGCAGGTTCGAGTTGGAAAAACGAAACCGTTGACATTGAAAATCAAGCTATACCATCTTCAATACGTTTGTACCCCAATCCCAGTAGTGATTACCTTTTTTTGGATGCGGAGGAAAAACCTCAATCTGTCCAAATGTTTGATATTCAAGGGCAATTACTTCAAAACACACCTTTTGACTATGCCAATTCTTCAATGGATATTAGAAATTTGCCCAAAGGAGTTTACTTTGTTTCTATCCAGTGGGAAGGCGAAAAACTTGTAGAGAAAATAGTGAAATGGTGATTTAGTTTCTAGCGTTAAGAAAAAAAATAATATTTGGTAAAAACAAGCTTTTTTTTGTAATAAAGCTGACAAAAAACACCAAAAACAAGCTTTTTTTAATTTTTCGGTAAAAATGTGACCTATAATCTAATTATTCGTCTTAAATTTGAGTTGAGTGTAGTGATTTAAAGATTTTTGAGGGTAGGTCATTAGTTTTTTTAAAACTTGTCCTACCTTTTTTTATGCCTACTACTCAAGTTCTGCAAACATATCCTCTCCCTCTACCAATTCACTCAAAGTAGTTGCTCCTTTCAGATTCGTTACTGCAATATCTATTGGTCCCAATTTGTGACTCGTTGAAATTTTTGCTCCCGTAGAAAGCGTTTTCCATTCAGTCCAAGTCGCCTCTGCCCCTCCAATCGGAATAATTTGCACCCACATTTTATAGCTTTTCGGCAATCCATCCTTATCTAATATCCACAAATAAGAATCTCCTGGAGTGACTCCTCCAGAACTGTATGTAATCATCAATCCATCTGAGCCATCATCAAGCTTAACGATGCTCCTACCTGTACCCGCATCGAATACTTTTGCAGGTGCATTGAGCCAAAAAGAATCATTTGCCCAATAGCTCCATGCCTCTTGTACAAGTTTGTCGTTTTCGCTTTTATCCACAATAGCTGTTCCCGCTTTGTAGGCAATACCTTTTATGGGTTCATGTAAATTGATGAGAACTCTATTGTCTTCCCATTTGACTTCGGTAAAATGTCGTTTTTTGTCCCACACAAAATCGTGTCGACCTGCAAAATTCCAAGTTATTGCGCCTGTGTTGTCCCAAGCCGTCTTATTGATGGCAGTCAAGACTTTCTGTGCCAAAGCATCTGCTTCTGAGCCTGTTTTTCCTTGTGGAAGAGATTCATTGCTGACCACGAAAAGTATGCCTATTGCAGCAACGAGTATGCCTAAAAAAATACCAATTCTTTTAAGCCATTTGAATTTTTTGGTGGAAGTCATGCTATATTTGTTTTGAAGTTTGATTTTTAACGAATGGTAAAATAGGTAAAAAACCCTAACTTTGATAAAAAAATCCCACTATGATATTTTTAGACTTTGAAGCTCCCATTGCCAGCCTATATGAACGACTGCAAAAAGTGAAAGAAATTGCAGATACAGAAAAGGTAGATTTGCAGAGTGCTATTGGTGACTTGGAGAAGAAAATAGAAGTAGCTAAAAAGAAGGTTTACAAGAATTTAAGCCCATGGCAACGTGTCCAGCTTTCTCGTCATCCTGCTCGCCCTTACACGCTTTTTTACTTAAAAAATATCTGTGACAATTTCACCGAATTGTATGGCGACAGATTGTTTGGTGACGACAAAGCAATTGTGGGTGGTTTTGGCAATTTGGATGGTCAAACGGTCATGTTTATCGGACACCAAAAAGGGAAGGATACCAAAAGCCGTCAATACCGCAATTTTGGTATGGCAAATCCAGAGGGTTATCGGAAGGCTTTGCGGCTGATGAAACTGGCAGAAAAATTTGACAAACCCATTGTTTGTTTCATGGATACACCTGGAGCTTACCCTGGCATTGAAGCCGAAGAACGAGGGCAAGCAGAAGCCATTGCTCGAAATATGTACGAAATGGCGCAGTTGAAAGTTCCTGTTATTTGCATTGTGATTGGAGAGGGAGCTTCAGGTGGTGCTATTGGAATTGGTTTGGGAGACAGAATTGCGATGCTCGAAAACACTTGGTATTCGGTTATTTCACCTGAGTCTTGCTCCTCTATTTTGTGGCGAAGCTGGGACCACAAAGAGAAGGCTGCCGAACAACTCAAACTCACCGCAACGGATATGAAGGAACATGGATTGATAGACGAAATCATTCCTGAACCTTTGGGGGGCGCACACAACGACCCTGCTGCAGCGGTGAAGATTGTCAAAAGTTATATCAAACAGCAGTTGGCGTATTTGACACCTATTGAACCAAAAGTATTGATAAAAAAACGTATTCGCAAGTTTGGAAATATGGGAAAAGTGGAGGTGATGAAGTAGTCTGGCGAAGCCAGTACTACAAAATTCAAATTCAAGCATCAAACTCAATCTCAAAACTGTACTTGATGTTGGATAAGAAAAATCAAAGCCTGACTTCTCGCTTCTTTAATCTGTCTTCCTACTTAATTATCAATATATTCCATGCTGAACAAACTACAAAAATTCTTCTATTCTTACCACCTCAAGAGTCGTTTGAAAAAACATGGGGTAAGGCATCAAGTGGTTAACTTTCAAAAAGCGAAATATGTAGGGATTGTATTTGATGGAACGGATGAGCATGATGTCACCACGGTTTTGAACTATGTCCACAAGCTAAAAAAACGAAATTTGAAGGTGAATATGTTGGGTTTTGTAGATGCAAAAACCATGAGTGAAAACATGAGCTATATGGCTTTCTCTCGCAAAGAAGTCAATTGGTATTACAAACCCAATCACCATAAACCTTTAGAGTTTACGGGCAAAGAATTTGACATTCTCATCAATGCACATACTGTTGAATCTCCTACACTAGAATACATTGCCACTTTTTCAAATGCCAAATTTAGGGTTGGTCCCTATTTGGAAGACGACAAAACCTACTGTTTTGACTTTATGATTCGTACCAAAAGCGATGAGTTAGCCGATTTTTTAGAAGAAGTAGATCATTATTTAGAAATCCTTGACCGTTTATGAATCCTCACTTAAAAGGCGTTGGAGTCGCCTTAGTCACTCCTTTCCAAAACAATGGCAATGTGGATTTTGCCGCTTACAAACGATTGATTGATCATGTTATTGAAGGTGGTGTAGATTATGTAGTAGCCCTTGGTACTACGGGCGAATCACCTACTTTATCTATTGAAGAAAAATATAAAGTATTGGACAAGACCATTGAATTTGTCCGAAAACGTGTGCCAGTAGTAGGTGGTTTTGGCGGAAACAATACACAATATGTTTTGAAGACCATCAAGGGCTATCACTTCAATGGAGTTGATGCCATTCTATCGGTCAGTCCTGCTTATAGCAAACCTACACAAGAAGGTATTTTCCAACACTACAAAGCGATTGCAGCCGTTTCGCCTCGCCCCATTATTCTCTACAATGTGCCGAGCCGAACGGGTTCTAATATGACTGCTTCTACAACGCTTCGATTGGCAGCCGAATGTCTGAATGTGGTAGCGATGAAAGAGGCTTCAGGGAATTTGGTGCAGTGCATGGAAATTGTGAATAAAAATCCCCGCAAGAATGATTTTTGGGTGGTTTCGGGAGACGATATTATCACCTTGCCCATGATTGGTTTTGGAATAGATGGCGTTATTTCGGTGATTGCCAATGCCACTCCAAAAGCATTTTCGGAAATGGTTCATGCAGCATTGAAGGGCGATTTTGTGACGGCCCGCAAACGACATTTTCAATTGATGGAATTGACCCAGTTGATTTTTGCAGAGAACAATCCAGGTGGGGTAAAAGCTGCATTGAGTGTTTTGGGGATTTGTGAAGAAAATTTCCGTTTGCCCGTTGTGCCTGTGAGTCGGGAATTGAAGGAGAAGATTGAAGTGGCGGTAGGTAAACTGTCTTAACCCAACTTGCAGAAGTAGAGTGATAAGAGGCTGGCATCCAATCACTATACTTAGCCAGAGTCGTTATTAGGGGAACACAAATTTTCTTCTGTAAAAGGGTACATCTTTATATCCCATCGCTTCATAGATTTTTTTAACATTTTGATTGGGTCGGCTACATGTTCGAATAATAATTTTGTTTCCCTCTTTATTAAGCATGGTATTGGTGACTATTTTTTGTGTATTCATGATTCTGACAATGTTGGACCAATCATATGTAATCCCTTTTTGTTTCAGCTGATATCGAATCGTATTGACCACACCATAAGCCACTATACCCAAAAATATATGTGCCTCAGAATTCAAATCTTCTTGATGGTAGACAGGTCTCAAACTCAAATCTGTTTTCAGAACCCTAAACGTTGCTTCAATTTCGGTGAGGGTATTGTAGATATTCCAAAAATCCTTTTGGTCTAAATTCGGCTTGGATGTTCTTAAGAAATATACCCCTTGTGTATTTCTGGGTTTCACTTCTTTCTTCTTGTAAATCAACTTAGTGGCGATTCCTTTTTCGCTTTCTACCTTAATGGAATAATGTCTATTGGCTTTGGTATGTCTTTGCTTGATTCTACCAATCCTCTCCCATACCTTTTCCAGTTTTTTAGTTCCTCCTTTTTTGTGAAGAGCCTTGTGAGCATTGTCCAATTCTTGCTCATATTTGGTATGAGAACGCAGTTCCATAGAGACTGATAATTCCTAACCTCTCTAATCACTTAATAATGAATGAGGCGTATAAATAT
>JBMYXW010000106.1:0-7969 GCA_049608825.1 Chitinophagales bacterium | reverse complement strand
GGTCAAATGAATCCTCAACTAATCAACAAACTTTCCAAAGAACTTCGCTTATCCGAAAATCAAGTAAAAGCCGTTTTGATGCTTTTTGATGGTGGCGCAACAGTGCCTTTTATTGCCCGTTATCGAAAAGAAATGACCAACAGTCTCAACGAAGTGCAAATAACCGCCATTCGAGATGGAATGAACAAAATGCAGGATTTGGAAAAGCGGAGGGCGAGTATTTTGAAGTCCATTGAAGAACAGGGAAAATTAACACCTCAACTGGAAAAGCAGATTTTGCAGGCAGAAAATATGACTCGCCTCGAAGATTTGTATTTGCCCTTCAAAAGCAAACGCCGAACCCGTGCGACAATGGCTAAAGAGAAGGGCTTAGAGCCACTTGCTAAAATGCTGATGAGCCAGCAAAACATAGATGTTGACAAAGCAGCCGAAAAATTTGTCGATGCCAAAAAAGATGTGAATGATGACGAAGAAGCTTTGGCGGGAGCGAGAGACATCATTGCAGAATGGGTGAACGAAGACCCTAAAGCAAGATCAAGAATGAGGCGATTGTTTGAACGAAAAGCCACGATTCAAGCCAAATTGGTGAAAGGAAAAGAAAAGGAAGCGGAAAAATTTAGAGATTATTTTGATTGGGATGAACCCTTGAAGCGAGTACCTTCGCATAGATTGTTGGCGATTTTGAGAGGTGTAAATGAAGGGTTTTTGCGATTGAACATTGCGCCCGACCAAAATGATGCTTTGGAATTGTTGGACGATACTTTTTTGAAGGCTGACAACGAAGCTGCCGAACAGGTACAAGAAGCAATTACCGATGCTTACAAACGCTTGATGAGACCTTCAATGGAAACCGAAATTCGCAACGATGCAAAAGCCAAAGCGGATGCAGATGCCATCAAAGTATTTACCACCAATCTCCGAGAATTACTTTTGTCGCCTCCTTTGGGACAGAAAAATGTAATGGCGATTGACCCAGGTTTTCGTACAGGTTGTAAAATCGTATGTTTGGACAAACAAGGGCAACTCCTTCAATACACCACCATTTTTCCACATGATCGCACGAGTACTCGAAGATTTGAAGCCGTTAGTACTGTAGAAAAATTATGTAAGAAGTTCGATATTGAAGCAGTTGCGATAGGCAACGGAACAGCAGGACGGGAAACAATGGAATTTATCAAAAAAATCCACTTAGAGAACATTACCTTGGTGATGGTCAACGAAAGCGGTGCTTCGATTTATTCGGCTTCAGAAGTAGCAAGACAAGAATTTCCAGACCACGATTTGACCGTCAGAGGCTCCGTTTCGATTGGTCGCCGATTGATGGATCCTTTGGCAGAATTGGTCAAAATCGACCCGAAATCCATTGGAGTAGGTCAATACCAACACGATGTCGACCAAAAACTTTTGCGCCAAAGTTTGGATGATACAGTAGTCAGTTGTGTAAATAATGTAGGTGTGGAGGTGAATACGGCAAGCAAAGAACTTTTGACCTACCTTTCGGGTGTAGGACCTAAGTTGGCGCAAAACATTGTGACTTTCCGAAATGAAAACGGAGCTTTCAAAAACAAAAAACAACTCAAAAAGGTATCTGGTTTGGGCCCCAAAGCTTTTGAACAATCGGCAGGCTTTATTCGCATTCGCAATGCCAAAAATCCTTTGGACGCAAGTGCTGTGCATCCCGAAAGTTATGGAATTGTGGAGCAAATGGCGAAGGATGTAAACGCTACGGTTTTGGACTTGGTGAAAGATGCCGAACTCCGCAAGCAAATCAACCCCAAAAACTACGTTACCGAAAAAGTTGGTTTGCCCACCCTCAATGATATTCTGCAAGAACTCGCCAAACCTGGTCGAGATCCTCGTGAACAGTTTGAACAGTTGCAGTTTCAAGAAGGAATCAACAGCATTGAAGATTTAGAAGAAGGGATGATTTTGCCAGGAATAATTACCAATGTCACCAATTTTGGTGCATTTGTCGATATTGGAGTGCATCAAGACGGCTTGGTGCATGTTAGCCAAATTGTCAATCGTTTTATTCGAGACCCCAAACAAGTCGTGAAGGTGAATCAGAAGGTGAAAGTGAAGGTGATGACCGTAGATGTGGAACGAAAGCGAATCAATTTGAGCATGAAACAGGCATAATAAAATTCAAACTTAGTGTGTCCTGAAAACTACGGAAGTAGTTATGCTATAATTAAGATGGAGGAAAAGACCCTCCAAAGGCTGCTTACAGGAGCCGCCTTCAAATCGCCTTTGGGTGCTGAAATCGTGAGGTTGTGGTGTTGAACGTAGAAGGAAAAGGATATCAAGGACTTAAGGCTTTGAAATAATTGTATGGTGAAAAATTACATCTATTTGTTGATTGGGAACATGGTTTTACGTTATAAGAAATGACGAAATAAGAAGACCCGTATGAATCGAGAGGTTCACGTACGGTTCTGTGAGAGGGTGGAATTCCCCTTGCCTACTCGACAATACAAATTCAAAACTGCACTGGATTGTGTAGGACGAAAATTCAAGTTTTGCCAAAAAAGCACAAGACTTCAGCGTTTACTAAAAAAGCAAACTCAAACAATACTTTGTAAGCGAGTGGATTAAATTTTAGAAATGCCTCATTTAATATTTTAGTTTACCTAAGTTCTACTACTCCAAAAAATACCTTTGATTTTTTTTCCTCCCCCTGTAACTATTCTCCTACCTCATTCGACCTACCATTGAATGACGAAAAACCTACATGACTTCTAAAGAATACAACAACTGTGTAAAACTATATGCCGATAGGGTATATCGCTTCATCATCAAGCATCTGAAGGATGAAGCGAGTGCCAAAGACGTGGTACAAAATGCCTTTTTGGTGTTGTGGAAAAAACATTCCAGCATTGAAGTGAGTAAAGCGAGAGCGTTTTTGTTTTCGGTGGCTTACAACAATATGGTAGATGGTTTCCGCAAAATGAAACGCATACAGCATTGGGCGGATATGCCCGAAGACAGCGGTATTGTATATCAAGAATCGAACGACTTGAAAGAGGTTTTGAACAAAGGTTTGGAGACTTTACCAGAGATTCAAAAGACAGTGGTTTTGTTGCGAGATTACGAAGGCTACTCTTACCAAGAGATTGCAGAGCTTACCCAATTGTCGGAGTCACAGGTGAAAGTTTATATTTTTAGAGCAAGAAAGAAATTGAGGTTTTTTTTGAAAGGTTTGGTGGTGAGTAATTAAGAATGAATAATTGAAAATGGATAATTTAAATTCATGGCATTTTGGTTGAAAAAGATACTCAAAAGTACAATCATCAATCGGAACACGAATACAGTTATCAACACAAACACACGAACACAATATATGAAGAATGGACATTAACAATCATAATTACGAGGAGTTTGCGATAGATTATTTAGAGGGAAATCTTTCGCCTAAAATGGAGGAGGCAATGCAGATTTTTTTGCTGCAAAACCCTGCAATTGAAGCAGAATTGATGAGTTTGGAAGAAGTGATATTGGAGGCGGATACAAGTATTGTTTTTCTTGATAAAGAGGCTCTACTTCAATCGGAGGAATCTGCAAAAGTTGTTCCGCTATATGCCTCTATTTCTCAAAAATGGAAACGCTATGTATTGCCGATTGCAGCAGCTTTGTGTTTGTTTTTTGTCTGGCAAATGCTTTTGCAGACAGGTCTTGAAGAAAAAAATGACAGTGGACAGAATGGAGAAATTGTAGTGGCAAATGGAGCAGATAAGGAATTGAAGGGGGAAAGTATCGCTGATTTGGGAGAGGTTGAACAAGAGGTAGAGGTAGAGGAAGAAGGAATTGAAGGGATAGAAGATGAAAAAGAGACTAATTCTGAAATGAAGTATAATTTGAAAAAGAAAAAAAGAAAACATAATTCTTTTATTGCAGATAGCAATCCTTCTACTGAAAATTCAAGTATTACTTCAACCGAAAGCAAACAGAAAATAGAGAAAAAACAGACAACCAGAGTAGAAACAAATTCAAAGATTGCAGCCAAAACAGCGACTTTAAATTCTGATGTGATTGTTGAACGTGAGCATTTTATTGAAGATAGTAGGGGAGAGTTTGTTTTTTCTGAAAGGAATGAAAATGCTGCAAAAACGGAAGGAAACAGGAGAAAAGTGAAAGAAGAAATTGCAGCGAATACAAATAAAATGCTTACCAAAAGTATAGAAATAGAAAGTAAAAGAAAAAATGAGAATGTGATTGCTTTGGCAGTTTTGCCACAACAAACACCCACAAATATAATTCAACAATCGATTGTAGCAACGAATATGAAATTTAGAGAATTGCCTCAAACTGCAATTCCGAGTATGGAAATAGAAGGTAAAAAACAGAAGTCGACTTTTTTAAATAATTTGAAGAAAGCTATTACGCCTGAAATTTTTGCAGGTGACGAAATGGAGGAATCAAGTACGGGTTCGGAAGTTTTGGTGTCAATAAGTTTGAAGCCCAATCAACATGATTTTATTAAAAAAATATTCAAAAACAACAAATAATGAAACAGTTTAAGAAAATTCAATTTGTAAACAACTCAATAAATATAAACCCCTTATCCACTTCTTATTTGAAAAATGTACTGCTATGGCTGTGCATTTTTGGAAGCTTGTGGACTTCAAATTCAACTTATGCCCAATCATCGGGAAGCGAAACTGATATGCTTGCAGAACTTGAAGTTGGTGATTATGAAGAAGAAATTGAGTTGGGGATTCAAGACAGTATCATAAAGGATAAAAAGGCGAAAAAGGATTCTACTCGGTGGAAATTTGGAGGGATAGACATTATCATTCGAGACAAGGGGGAAGATAGTGAGGTGAAAATTTATTCTAAAGAAGATGGTGGCAATGATGATGACGAGGATGAAATTAGTAATGACAAAGTGAAAACAAGGTGGTTTATGCTCGACTTTGGCTTCAATACTTATTTATCGGATGGGAGTTTCAATTTGCCAAACGAGCTAAATGATTTTGACTTGGACTATGCTAGGTCTGTCAATGTGAATATGCACATTTTTCGTCAACGCATTGGTTTGATTAACAACAATTTTAACTTTATGTATGGACTGGAATTGGCTTGGAACAACTACCATTTTGAGAATGACATCACTCTTTTGCACAATGTGGATGAGGTGACGGTTGTTGAGAGTGGTGTGGACTTCAAAAAGAACAAACTGGCAACTACTTTCCTGCAAGTACCTGTATTGTTCAATATCGAAACCAACCCTCGAAAGCCTGGCAAATCGTTTAGAATCAGCGTGGGAGGATATGGCGGATTGTTGTTGGGTGCACGTACCAAACAGAAGAGTAGCGAGAATGGAAAGGTGAAAATCAAAGATGATTTCAATCTCAATAAGTTCCGATATGGTGTGATTGGTCAAGTTGGAGTTGGCTGTATCAATTTTTATGTGGACTATGCCTTGAATGATTTGTTTAAAGACAATACAGGACCTGAGTTGCGCCCTATTTCGATTGGGTTTACATTGGTGCCATTTTGATGAGTCAGGAGTAAACCAGAGATTCCTATCTGGCTAAAAACCTCTAAGACTACGGTAGTTTACAAAACTACCGTAGTATAGTTTCATTTACATTTCGAGGATTGAAGAGGATTGAATGGGGTTATTTTTTTGTTTGGATTTGGACAAATGGTTTCAGACAGGAATGTCTGAGTTAGGCTTGATCCGTTTCGTCATCTTCATCCAATTTATCTACCAAATCAATCACCCAGACCAGTACTTTGGAGCTGAGGTATTTGGAGATGCCTGCTTTTCGGCTGGCACTTTTGAGGATATTGATGTTTTTGTAACCAATACTTCGTTCTTCTGCCAACTCAATGTAATCTTCCCATTCTCGATGCGAAATCATATCAAATTGAGCACGCATGATGTCTAAATCAGTAGGGTCATTGATGTCGTATTTTGCCATGTTTGTTTTATTTAAGGTGAGCAAATTGTATTTGATTCTTTAGCGAAGACATGCCGTTTTCCCATTCTTCAATCGTAATGGTGTCACCATGAGCTTCTCTTGCTTCAACGGTAGTTTCTCTAATTTGTTCCGCCTAAGTATCCATCAACAGATTAACATATTTCTCTGCAAATGGCCCTTGATTTGGATAATTCTATTTCCTTCATGTCTTTTGTCCACTCTTTTGGCTATTTCTTTAGGCCCTACATAGAAATAGGACTGGGGTTTTTTCATGTTAAATTATTTTGTCTGAATACTTAATTTTCCTTCAAAACAAACTCATTTGCTCTGGCATTTTCGGCAATCTATCTACAGGAAAAGTCGGCACATCACCCACTTCAATTCCCAATTTTACAGCCTCTATCTTCAATAACTCATGAAAAAAATGAGCAATAGCAGGTGTATTCATTTCACCTGGAGCATGGATAAACACATAAGGCGTTTTCTTCAATTGCAGCCATTCAGCCACGATTTTGGCAAGGAAAGTGAATCTCGTTCGGTTGGCTTCGGGTGTTGGATAACCCACATAGCGCAAAAAAGGATGGCTGGCAGTTGAGGTGAAATAAGGCGGCATTTGGGGCTTCTTTTTTTGTGCGCCCAAAATGTGTTCGTCCTCTGATTCGATGTTGTGAAGGGTAGAAGTATCGAAAATTGTTCGGTTGATGTGGAACCGCTGTAAGAGTTCATCCAATCGTTGACAGGCTGTTTCGTTGTGAAAAAAGTCGAGGTGTCGCACTTCAACGGAATAGGTTAAGTCTTGCGGCAAACTTTGCAGAAACTGCTCTAAAATGGGCAAACTTTTTTTATTGAAGGAAGGCGGTAATTGAAGGAAAAAAACACCGATTTTCTCCAAAAGCGGTTCCATGCTACCAAAAAAATGGGTCACTTCTTTTTGACAATTGTTCAACTTGTAAACGTGACTGATAAGTTTGGGAAATTTGAAGCTGAATCGAAAATGATTGGGCGTATCCATCTTCCAACGCCTCACCATTGAGTCTTTCGGCAATCCATAAAACGTATTGTTGCCTTCAACGGTATTGAAGACTTGGGCGTATTGTGGAAGGTATTCTTTGGGCTTGGCTTTGGGCGTAAAGAAACTGCCTGACCAATCTTTGTTTGCCCAAATCGGACAGCCGAGGTAATAGTTTTGCATGGGTAAATTGTTTAACTGTCATTGGACAAATCACACTTCAAATATTGTCTATCCTATTCGAGAACCATTTTATACGCATTACCAGATGGATTTAAGAAGTAAGATTACATGATTTATGAAGTCTGATTTTGAAAACACAACAAGAAATCAAAACGGGAGGTAATCACCAAACCATTAGGTTTGAACCTAATACTTATTTGCTCATTTTGCTTGTGTTGAACTCCAATGGAGTTCTAAAATTAGTTCCTTCATTTTTCTACAAATATTGAAGTCCTAACGGACTTTTGGAGGTTTGAGAATTGAATTTTGCTGAGTTTGTTCAAAACCGAGTACAGCTTTGAGTTTGCATTTGAACCTTGAATTTGAGCTTTCGTATCTTTCAGTTAGCTAAAAGCATTGATAGCCAAGCAATATAACAACTCAACAATAAAGTCATTTACCATTACCCTCTCCAGTCATCTGTTCCCACAAAAGTCCAATGATTGTTGCGTTTATTGAAGTAAAACACTTTTTCGGGAAGTTGGTTGATTTTTATTTTAGCAGTTCCAACAACTTCATCCGCTTGAACTTGGCGAATATTAAATTTTTCGATTTTGTCGATGTCAAAATTCAAAAAAGTCTTCAAGCCATATTGTGTGCTGTACTCGGCAGCTTTGGCAATTTCACCCTCCTGCATCAATTGAAGGAAAAAACGGACATGTTTTTTAAAAGAACCTTCTTTTCTCTTTTTGAATTTTTTCTTCACCTTCTTAACCTTGGGCTTTTCTTTAGGAATGTCTTCACATTGCACAATCAATTTGCAGCCCTCCAAACCCAAGGTGATGCAATCAAATTCGTATTCTTCAATACA
>JBMYXW010000105.1:0-7982 GCA_049608825.1 Chitinophagales bacterium | reverse complement strand
AGTAGCAGTAAAAGAGGCTTCACAATTACCTAAATCTGGACAGTCTTCAAATACAAACAAATTATACCCTACATTTCCAATATCAGTTATCAAAACTTCGACATCAACATCCGTATTTGGTGTAAATTCATAGACTTTTTCTTGAGAAGCAGAAGTAATTCCACACAAAGTACTCCCATAAATATCTGCAAAACACTCATTTGTACCTGCACCAGGAAAAGCACCGTTGTTTTCAGTAAAAGGAATCTGAGGAATGACCACTGCATTATTACAACTTGCTCCTACTGGAGGTTCCCATGCAAATATATTGAATTGGCCAAAGCCATTGCCGCCAAACTCCCAAATTAATATAAAAATCTCATCACCAGGAGTCAAATCTGTCAATCCAATGGAGGGCATCAACCCTACCCCGTCATCGTCATCACAAGTCATAAGAGTTAGGTTACCACAAACTCCTGAATAAGCAGCCATGGCCATATCAGTAGGTCCACCAGCTGTTGTTAGTGTTACCCCTACATCTCCTGATGCAGGAACTGTAATACTGTACCATATATCTGGCTCTTGTGGAGTAGTATAACCTCCACAACCTGGCAAAGGAAATCCTGTTGAATTGGTTGCTCCAAAGTTATTACTTAAAAATGGAGTCGCACACGTTCCCACTTCAAGTGTTAAAGCTGTTGCATCAATACATTCATCATTGTCTGCAGCGAATATACAATTTCCACCATCTATCTCTGCGTTAGGATTAAAATTGACTGCTATTGGATCGGTACAACCTATTACACTAATAGTCAAATCCGAATTCACTGCAAATGAAACAACCCCATTTGCATCGTCAATGTTTTGATTTCCACAACTAATTGTAGCTTGTGCAACATCAATGCCAGCGGGGCAAGCTTGTCCAACCACATCACCATTATCAGGACCAGAAACAACATTTAAGGTAGCAGTTCCATCATCACACAATCCAGCGGTATTTCCCCATCCGTCACCAAAACTATCGAACGCATTAAAGGCGTAAGTTCCTTCTGGCAAACAAACAGATACCGTTGCTGTTTGTCCTGCGCCATTACCGCCAAACAAGTCACCAGGGCAATCAAAATCAGCTACTGAATTATTATCCGTATTGACAAGTTCCCAACCCATTTCACCACCGAAAAAATCGGAGAAAAACTCAATTTCGATTTCTACCTCGTCTGCTGCACATTGTGCATAGAGTGTATCGGAAATCCAACAACACCCCAAAAAATACACGAGTAACATCGCATATAATTTTTTTGTATAAATCCTTATCATATTACAGTATTTTATTGAGTGAATATTTTGATTATTTCACACATTCTGTTAAAAAAAATATATTTTGGCATAATTATTGACAAAGCATTGAGTATTCCATTAACAACACTTTACCACCAAATATAAAAACAATTATTTTATTTCAGAATCAAATAGGGTTTATTATTAAGTAAGGCAGATTGCAAACCATTATTAAACATATTATTCACTTAGCCTATTTTCAGCATTATAAATGTTTAATAAAAAACTTATAACAAAATAAATTTCACCATAAAGAATTAACAGTCAATTAAAAATGATTATCTTCTTCTCTCTATCGTCTTCCTACTAAATTAATAGCTTTTTTTTACTCATTAACATCTCTTTATCTCAAAAAAAAAATTACCTGCCCCAAAAAAAGCAACAACCTTTTCTTATGTTTGTATATAAGAACAAAAACAAAAAAATATATTTTGTCATACAATCTTCATTTTTCCTACCATAACAAGGCTTTATCTCAATTTGAATATTTACATATATGTTCATTGTTTGCTACTACGCCCACTTAATTTTTGAACTATTCCCAATTTACTTCAACATCAACAACTCTATCTTTCCATCATTCCTCGAAATCACCGTTCCCCATCCACCGCCACTCAATTCAATTCCCAACATATCTTTTACATTCCCATCCGCATAAAATCCACTCAAATTCACAGGCATAAAATCAAAACCCCCTTTTCCATCCCCAGTCAGAACAGTTCCTACCCCCGCATCATAACGCATCGTTTCCACTTCTGTATCGTACATATTCCCTGCAAATAGAAGGTCTAAATTACCGTCTCCATTTACGTCTTTCACCAAAATCGCTTTATTTGGAGCAATCTGTGCTTGATTCGGCAAAGGCTTCAAATCAAAATCTCCACCTGCATTGCTCAACAAAACCATAGACCGCAATTCCTTTGCTGTCAAATGAAGTGCATTCTCTAATTTGTCGCTGCCATATATTGCAGTCATATCTGCTGTGGCAAACTCTTGGAAAGTAGGGAATTTTTCGGCGACAAAAGGCATTTGTTGAGAAGTACATTCTCGTCCACGCACAGGAAATTGAGTACCTTGGTAATTGGTCGCCAATACAATATCAATTGTTCCTGTGCCATCAAAATCATCGGCAAAGACTTCAAAAGGCTTGTATTCACTTGCTTTGAACTTGCTGTTCAATCCCAAATTTCCGACCACATAATCCATGCGACCATCCTTATTGAAGTCACCTTCGGCAATCGAAAACCACCAACCTTCTGTATTCTGCAATCCCATTTCAGCACTTACATTGGTGAACTTACCCTTTTCATTTCTAAAAAACTGCAAAGGCATCCACTCCCCTACTACAATCAAATCCTTTGTACCGTCTCCATCAAAATCCGACCACAAAGCATCGTTTACCATTCCGATATTCACCAATTCAGGCGCAAGCTTTTCGGTCACATCCGTAAATTTTCCGCCTTCGTTTTGCAGCAAAAAACTCCTTTCTGAAAAAGGATACTTACCAGGAACGCCTCGACCTCCAATGAAAACATCCAAATCTCCATCTCCATCAAAATCTTCCGTTGCAATCGCCTGACCGCTCACCAACATTTTGGGCAAAGCATCTTTTGATTTTTGAAAACCACCTTTTCCATCGTTGATATACAACCTATCCTGCAAATTGGCATCACCCGTTTCAAATTCTCCACCTCCACCACTGACCACATAAATATCCAAATCCTTGTCGCCATCGGCATCAAAAAATGCAATGCCCATATCCTCACATTCTTTGTCAGCTTCCCAAGTCATTCCCTTTGTTTTGGAGAATTTGCCATCGGATTTCTGCAAATACAAAACCGCAGCCTGTCCCTTTGCGCCTCCAATCATGCAGTCTTCCCTATTGTCGCCATTCACATCGCCGACTCCAATAAATGGTCCATTGGTTGATTGTTTTTGAGGTAATAAAATTTCTTTGGCAAAATCATCGTAGTCATTTTCTTTGTGTTTGAAGTCTAAATTTGATTGTGCCGTAAGGTTGGAAAAACGAGTCTGGATTTTGGGGATTGCAGGCGTTTCCTTGGCATCGCTTTGCTTCAATGCCAGGGTTTGATTTCCTTCAATATCGGACAAAGATTGCTGTTTACCATTGTTCCAAATCACCTCAACAACCGTTACCTTTGCCGCTTTTCCGATACCGAAATGAAGCACATTGTCACAGGCTGATTGATAACCCCTCGTCAAAGTCTGCTCGATGTACTGTTGTTCTCCATTGACGGTTACTTTCACTTTCGCATTGAAGCCCAAAGTGTTTCCCTTTGCGCCTTCGAGCTTGACTTTCAAGTAATTTCCTTTTTGTTGTTCCACTGCATTGTTTTGCAACACAAAAGCGGGTTCGTCAATATTGTTGACCAACAAATCCAAATCTCCATCGTTGTCCAAATCCACATAAGCAGCACCATTGGAGAAGCTCGCTTTGTCGAGTCCCCATTCGTTCACCTTTTTGGAGAAGGTTAAGTCGCCATTGTTTTTGTAAATGAAGTTTTTGGTTTTGTGAGATTTCATTTTGATTACCCAATCCATCACTTCTTCTTTGGGAATCTTCTTCACGCCCAAAGATTGTTTGCGCTGACGGATTTGATTGAGGAAGTCATTGTCTTTCGTGTCTTGTTTGAAACCGTTGGTAATCAAAATATCCTTATAGCCATCGTTGTCGAAATCTGCCATGAGATTTGCCCAACTCCAGTCGGATTTGTGCAAACCTGCCAACTGCGATATTTCACTAAATGTGCCATTTCCATTGTTCAACTGAAAGGTGTTGAACATGTATTGGTAGTGCAAATTGTGGTCTTTGATTAATGCCCAAAACAAACGACTGTCCATAGATGGCATCAAAGTTTTGGAGCGGTAACGGTCTTCGGCGGTCATATCGACCACGCTGATTTCGGGATAGGTGTCGTTGTTGATGTCTGCAATGTCGCAGCCCATTCCATAGTAGGAAGTGTGTCCCGTCATTTCTTTTATCGCATCTCGAAATGTGCCATCTTGGTTGTTGATAAACAAAAAATCGGGTGTAGAAAAATCACAAGAAACGTACAAATCTGTCCAACCATCATTGTTCAAATCACTCGCTACGACTCCCAATCCATAACCATACCTCAGCAATCCCGCCTTGCCTGTTGCTTCTACGAACTTACCATTTCCTTGATTCTCGTAAAAATGACTGCTCACTTTCTGCAATTCAGCTCGGTCTTGATCTGTTCTCAAAAAGGCTTCGCCCATGCTGATACTCGTAAAATACACTGCATGATTCAACACATACAAGTCCAAATCTCCGTCTTGGTCGTAATCCAAAAAAGTGGCTTGTGTGGAATGACCTGTATCATCCACTCCAAACTCCTTTGCTCTTTCGGTGAACTTCAACCCTCCACCTTCTTCGCCATTGTTCACAAACAATAGGTTTCGTCGAGCTTCGTCATTGTTGTAAGATCCAGATTTGCAGACATAAATATCGAGCCATCCATCGTTGTTGATGTCAACTATTGTTGCGCCACTTGACCAAGTACTTCGTTTTTTGCCATTGGGCAGTACATACCATCCGTCGACTTTGGCTTCCTCGGTGATGTCCTCAAACTGAAAATTGCCCTTGTTCAAATACAGTTTGTTCGGCACAAGATTACCTGTGAAATAAACATCTTGCAGTCCGTCTTTATTGAAGTCTGCAACGGCTACACCCCCTCCATTGAAGAGATAGTCGTAGTAAATGATGTTCATGTCCTTGCTTTGTTGGATTTCATTGGCAAACGAAATACCTGTTTTTTGAGGAGAGAGAAAGGTGAACAATTTGGCGGTATTTGAAGTAGTCGCATTTTGTTCTGCTTCAATCGTTGAAGTCTTCGGGTCGGTGTTGGTTGGTTGGTCTGAATTGCAGGAATTTAGCATCCAACAAGCAACAGCGAAAAGAATTATTGTGAGCCTTGACATATTGAGTACCATGTAACAGAAGTTTCTTAACATCATTCTATGACAAAAATTCGTCAATTTACATCCCCCTAAGTCCCCCCTTCAAAGGGGGATTTTCCTCACTATCAGTGTATTCCCCCTTTGAAGAGGGCTTGGGGGATGTTGCGCCAGTTTGGGCACACTATCCAAAACCTTCGTTACACGATATTGAGTAAAGGTGTTTTTAACGAAATTGATAAACCAAAAATACACTTTCTTCTCCAATAATACTCGAAATTACTTTTGAAGGTAAGATAGCGACTAATTTTGTGCGTGATTTTATGAAACATTTGCTCTGTGGTGAATTGAGTCACCTAAACTCACAAGATTCCTTCGGAATGACAAAATTAAGAATGCCTATTGAAAAGCGATGTTTACTAAACTTCAAAAGTTTAGTAAACAAAATGATGACTTTAATCTTTGAGCATTACTAAACGGGAACTTTTTTTTCTGAAATCCAGTTGAAGTACTCGGTTCATTTATCGAAATCCCAAAAAACAAAAGCCATGTTCTTCTTCACTTTTTCTTATTCGTAAAATTATTTTTTCACTTCAAAAAAATTTGAATGTTATGCGTGTACAATGCAAACATACGGGCAATTATTTGTCTGGTAACTTCCTCTCCCAAACCGATTTTCAAACCAATTTTAATTTTTGTGTGTCATGGCTAATCGTCAAAAAAGACGGCTTGTTGCGGAACGTATCGCTGCAAAGGAGGCACAATTGCAGCAAGCCCTTCACTTATCCAATAGAAAAAAAAGGCTAAAGAAAAACCCTCTCAAAGTCTTAAACTGCCTCCAAAAAGTAGGTTTTAAATACTGCAAATTGTCCAAATTGGAGCAAACAGATTTGGCATTCCTGCTGGCTAATTTTGCAGAAAACAATTCTCGAAGAAACCACTGTCCTTTCTCTAAAACATACTCTTTTCTTAGGCATATCATCCGTAAAAATGTGCTTCATTTGTTGACCAAAGCAGATGATAGAGATAGAGAATCTTTGCGGATTGTATTGGAGTATCGCCAAGAATGGGTTCGCCCTCTTGAAGATTGGCAAGCTCCCAAAAACAAACAATTTGAGCCTGTTTTTGCCCATTTGATTCGGCATTTATTTACCCATTATCCTGTTCCTCGTTTTTTGGATGAAGCATGGCATAGCTGGCACGCAGGCGCACATTCTGGTTATGATACCAAAAAACAATTTCGCAGATGCAATGAGCATTTTATCCATTGGTTTTTGCACGTTGGCAAAGGCTACAATATTCGGACAGCCCATTTCTTGCCTGTTCGATTGACCAAAAAAATGGCGCATTATTTATTGCAGTCTCACGAACATATTTACATTGCTGAAGCCTTTCGCAGAGCGCAAGTTTTGGCAATGGGTGGCACGAAAAAGCAAGCGGGTTTGATTATCCGAACTCAATTGGGCAATAGTTTGGAGCACGATGATTTTTGGCAACAAGTGGTTCGTTTCTTGTTGCGTTATCCTGAGCTGACATTGAAGGACATGAAACAAATCGTGGATTTTATCCACCACCAAAAATTTGAAATTCCTTGGCTGAATGATGCGGAAGGGCAGGATGTAAAATTACCTCCGATTCAAGCCAACTGGCAAATCAAAGGTAAAACCTTGGCTTCTGTTCGACGAGAAATGAAGCGTTGGCAACAAATTCCCGATAGCCATTTTCAAAATATCGAAAACTTCAATTGGAAGCCTTTTCCTATTGCGGATTGGGAGTTCGTGGCGGATGGAGCGGCTTATCACATCCAACAAATCACTCAACTCCATGACCTTTATCGTGAGGGAATTGCGATGAATCATTGTGTGGGAACTTATGCCTACAATTGTCAACATGGGGAATCTTCGATTTGGTCTTTGTGGGAGGAGAAAGTAGGTGGAAGCCGCAAAAGATTGGTTACAATTGAAGTGGGTAATAATCGGCAATTGAAGGAATGGAAGCGCAAAAACAATACTGAACCGACTAAATTGGAGAAAGGGTTGATTCGTCATTGGGCGAAATTGGTGAATGTTCGATATATGAAGGTGTGAGGCAAGATTTAAGTCCATTTTTTAGAACGAAATTTACTTTTTGTATGTTCTAAGAAATATAAAATCAATTTTATCATGAAAACAATAGTCATAGCGGAATCAGAATATTTTGAACTAAAATCTACGATTCAACAATTACAAGAACAGTATCAAAAGATTTTGAATAAATTGGAAGTGATGCAAGGTATTAGAGATGGTTTTTCGGAGATTAAAAAAGCAAAGAAAACAGGTACACCTTTGCAGTCACTTAGTGATTTTTTGAATGAGCTATAAATTAACAAGGAAAATAACAAATCAGATACTGAAACAATTACGCAAGTTGAATTGGAGAAATTGATAAAAAATATTACAAATCAAGACGAAGAAATTGATTAAATGAACAAAGAAATACTTCGCCTCGCCATTCCCAACATCATCAGCAATGTTTCAGTGCCGCTTTTGAGTAGTGTCGATACGGCATTGATGGGGCGTTTTTCGGAAGTACATATTGGGGCAGTTGGTGTGGGTGCAATGATTTTCAACTTTTTGTATTGGAGTTTTGGTTTTTTAAGAATGGCCACCACATCTTTTGTCGCAAGATCTGGATCAGGTGCATCTGCAGATGAGAAAAAACAAATTTATCTTTTTTTAGCAATTTCA
>JBMYXW010000104.1:1486-7994 GCA_049608825.1 Chitinophagales bacterium | reverse complement strand
ATTCTGTTTCATGCTTATATGAATGAAAGCCAAAGCCGCATTGCTGATAACTGTGCTTTTGTATTTGAGGATTCCTTCAATGCAGAACATCACTTAGAGGATTTGGGCTATATCGGAATTTTGGCAATCAACATTGGTGGCATTGAAGTAAAGAACAGCGAATTTAAGAACGAGCAAAACAGTGAATTATTTGGTATTGAAAGTGATAGAGGAATTGGTGTTTTGAGTTGGCATGCACCCATGCGAATCGGTACGGGGGACGAAAGCGAGCAGAATCATTTTGTGAAATTGTACAAAGGCATTGATGCATACAGCACTTCAACAGTTTTGGGTTTCATGTTGATTGAAGGAAATCGTTTTGAAGAAGTGACGAAGGGAATTCACCTCCAACACAATCATTTTTCATCTGTAGTCGGTAATCGTTTTGAAAAAATGTCAGGCGAAAATGGCTATGGTTTGTATGCCCAAAAAGCGGAGGGATTGACGATTGCCAACAATGTATTTGAGGCAGGAAGTGTGGCAACGGAAGCTGCACCCATGTGGGGAGCGATTGTAGAAAACTCTGGTTATTATGGTTGTACGGTTTACAACAATGAATTTGTGAAACTCGGGGAGGAGGACAAATTTTTTGCAGCCATACAGTTTGAAGGGGATAACAATCCGAATACTTTGATAGACTGCAATCGTTTTGAGCCAGTTAGTCGCTATGATTTGCTTTTGTTGGAGGACAAAAATCGACATTTTTCGGAAGAAGGAGGCTGCGACGAATTTGACCCATTGATCAGCCCCCTCAAAAACGAATGGCATACCTTGTGCGACAATGTAGAAACCTATCATTTGTATCATGACAATGCGGAAGCAGCTATTAATTGGACTTTTGTACCAGGTTTTGCGCCGAATTGTTACTCCAACAATTTTCAGCCTATCGTATGCGACGACGATGATAATGACTGTTCTTTGGGAGGTTTTGGAAAGTTGGGAGGCAAGGACGAAGACGATATTTTGAACAATTTGGAAACCGCAATCACCACACAAGAACACAGTTTGGTCATCAGTCAGTTGGTGCGTTACCATCTCAAAACGAATGAACTGACGACAGCGATTCGCACCTTGCAGCAAGACAAACAGAAAATACCTACAAATTCTACGACTCAAGTATTGAACACTCAAATAGGTGAGGCATATCAATTGCCTGCCTTCAATGCAGCATTGGTGAAAAAGCAAATAGCTCCGAAAAAACTACAAAGCGAAGGAGAAATGTCAAATGATTTCCTTCCAAAACAAACTATTGTGTACACAAACTCCAATAATTCCCATTCGATTAGAACGAGTAACACAGATGTGATATTGGAGAATCGTCATTTGAAAGTAAAATTTAATCGTATTGTGAATCATTTTGAAGGAATGAACGTAGCGGTTATTATTTCGGATATAAACGGTCGAGTTGTGCATCACGAACAAATTGAAGGTGGGCATGACGAATATTTAATTGATAGAGAGTTAATTGTAAATGAAAAATATGTATGTAGTTTGTGGGTAAATGGAACATTAGTAAAATCTCGCAAAATTGTGGTACTTAATTGATGTTTTTTCGTAAAGCTTGCATAGCAGATGTGGCATAGTATTGGAAGGATATTGGTCAGATAGAATTAGCATACACACCACACACACACAAATTTTTGCCATGAGATTAACATTATTTTTAATTACCTTCTGGGTGATGGGGAGTTTGTTATGTTTTTCCCAAAACTCTTCCACCTATTTCAGCAAAGTTTATTCCTGCGATACGCTTCAACAAAATACGATTGCAGTCCTTCCTCACAATCATCAATATTTGGTCACGGGTATTTACCAAAACAGTGATGCTTATAGTGCATTTTATGTGCGAGCATTGGACAAGTTTGGGCAAATTATTTGGGAAAAGATAATTGATGAAGGCTACCAAAAACGTACTCTTTCTGGAGGCGATTCTTTTATTCGTACAAGTGACGGTCATTTTCTTATTGCAGCAGCCAAATGTTTGGAGGTGGATGCCTTCAATGAGGTCAGAAAGCAATCCATTGTAGTGATTAAAATAACCGAAACGGGAGATATTGTTTGGAAAAAGAACCTTCAATCAAATTATATTCATTCGGCTCGTCAAATAATAGAAACCAATGAGGGCGGCTTTGCCATTGTTGGGTATCAAAAATTGGAGGATGGAAAAATTCACGCTTATATCACCAAACTGGATAGGAGAGGGGAAATGGAGTGGGAAAAGCAGCTTCGATTGGGTAATAAGTCGGTGGCTTTGTCGGTAGAAATTACCGAAGACAATGATTACTTATTGTCTGGTTACCAAATGAATGACCAAACGGCTACGGATATGTTTGTCTGCAAAGTAAGCTCGAATGGTGAACAATTATGGACGAAAACCTATGGCACACAAGAGCACGATACAGGAAGTACGGTCAAGGTATTGCCGAATGGTGATTTTTTGATGGCAGGAGCAATTCGAGAACAGGGCATCAAAAAACTATACTTGGCTCAATTGGACTTTAATGGCAATGTATTGTGGGATAAAATCCATGCTTTGCCGAATATCGCCAATATTCAAACTTCACTACAATTGACCCAAAATGGCGGTTTTGCAGGGGTAGGTTACTTCACCAATGAATTGAATAAAACAACACCAATTGCCCTATTTTTTGATGAAAATGGTGATTTGACCCACCAACAAACTATTGAAGGTCAATCAGAAAGCAATACGTATATCAAGGATATTGAGCCAACAACTGATGGAGGCTATGTTTTGGCAGGCTTCAATTACAGTCAACAAAATGCTTGGGTGTTGAAAACGGATGCTTTGGGTTATGCTTGTGAAGGTTTGAATTGTCAAAGAGAGGGAGATTCAACCGAATTGTTGACGAACTTATCAGACCCTGTTCATTCTTCTATGGAAGCTTTTTTACAAATTGTCCCCAATCCAATTGCACTGAAAGCTACAATATCTTATCAGTTGCCTCAAAACGAACAGTTTGCAGAAGTCTTGATTTACAGTCAGTCGGGGCAAATGGTTCGGAAATTTGCAGTTCATCAGAATAAAGGTATAAAAACCATTTCAGCCAAAGATTTTGGAAGTGGAATGTATGTTTACCAAGTGCTTGTGAAGAATGAACTGACTGCAACTGGACGATTTAGTGTATTGTGAGTTTAGTTTTTGAGAAACACTTATTGGTTTGTAAGTTCAGTTCACTCCAGAGGAGTACAATATTTGTAGAAACTCTAAAAAGTAATTACCAACTCCACTAGGAGTTGAACCTCAGTAAGATTTGCTTATTATATTTGGATTGAACTCCTATGGAGTTCTGTCGTTTCTTTCTATTATTTTCTACAAATATTCAAGCCCTACGGACTTATTAGAACCTCGAACTAAATTCAAAACAAACTCCCTTGCTTAAACGGCTGTTCCAATTCCAACAACCATTTTTTGCGAGCCAAGCCACTGGCATAACCCACCAAACTGCCATCACTTCCAATCACTCGATGACAAGGCACAACAATCGCCACAGGATTTCGACCATTCGCCGTTCCAACTGCTCGAATCGCTTTTCTATCTCCCAATGCCAAAGACACATGCAAATACGAAACCGTTTTGCCGTAAGGGATATTCAACAATTCTGCCCACACTCGCTTCTGAAAGTCAGTACCTTGTAGGTCTAAGGGGAAGTCAAACTCAGTTCGTTTTTTGTCGAAATATTCCTGCAATTGAATAGCCGCATCCTGCAAAAAATCGGGCAATTGTGGACTACTTTTTTCAGTAGGTTCTTCCTCCAAAAATTGAATAGCCGTAACTCCTATATCACTTCCTTCAATGGCAATGTCTCCCATTGGAGTTTTTAAATAGAGGATATGTAGAGCAGTTTTATAGCTCATATTTTTGTATTTGAATTTTGCGGTTATATTTTAGGCAAAAAAAAATAATCTGCTCGTTTACAAAGTATTGCTTGAATTTGCATTTGAACTTTGAATTTGAGTTTCCTCTAGTCCTCCATCATTTCCACCTCATCGTGTTCTTCAAACAACAAATCTTTCAAATCATCCTCATCCTCTTCCAAGTGTCTGAGATTGGCATTGCTTCCTTTTACTCTGATGCCTCTGACCTTAAACAAAGGAGTCAACCCATCATTTGCTACTATCTTCACTTCCATCTTTTTAGAAAAAGCAACTTCTAAACTGGCACCTGCGTCTGTGATATCCAAAGCTTCATTGCTCAACGAACCATTTGCCCGAATTTCTACCTGTGCATCTTTTTCAACACTGTACAAAATCGTTGCAGATTCTGCCTCTTTTAGTTCAGTGATGATATAGTGAGCATCCTCCCATTCACCATTTGAGAAAGCCGTTTTGACATATCGAGCCAATTCTGCTTGATTCATAATTCGGTGGGTCAAAACCCCTTTCGCCTTGAAAACCAAGCCGCCTTTCCTGCCAAAATTGACGGTGAAACCTGTATCATCTACGCTGAGGGCACTGCCTGTCGGTGCCAGACTTCCCTTGACTTTGGTAGTAACATTCACACTACTTGAAGACACAAAATCAAGTTCTTCTGCGCTTTCATCGTTTCGTACCAACATTTCAAAATCAAAGTGGTCGTTGCCTATATTGTCAATCGTCTCGAAGACATGATTGCGAAAAATACCAATGTCTCCCAACTTCAAGGGAGTTCCAGGAGTCCATGTAGCTTGGTATCCAAACTTTTTGCGTAAATCTCGAATATATTTTTTATAAATAACTGCCATAACATATTGTTTTTTGGGTATGATTTTTAAAGTTGCTAAAAATACAATAAATTTGCATCACAGAAAAATAAAATATTCAATGGAAAAAAAACGGAGACATTATCCAGGAGAAGTACGAGAACCTGGCACAAAAGACTATGCTGTTATTCTTAGTCATTTGATTAAATATAGAAACTTACTACTGACAGATAGAGATATGAGGACAGATGATGTTTTGACCTTGTTCAAAAAAATTGTCGAAAAACTCAATGAAATAGGGTTTCCAAAAGAGGCGAAGAAGGTCAAACGAAAAACCAATAGTATCAATAATTTACCCAAAAAGATGGAAGAAGTCGCAAATATAGCGGCTGAAAAGTGGCGAGAGGGCAAAGAACAGCACGAACAAGTACGAGCCGATTTGAAGCAAAAGGAAAAAGAGGAACGAAAAAAGAACCGAAAAAAACGGACGAAAAAAACGGAGATTTAGTTTGAATTTGCTCTGTCCTTCTTCTTCAATAAACGATAGTATTCATTCTTAGTCGTTTTTTGTAATATCTTTTTTTCATGTTTATCATACTGCTCGAATTCTTCGAGGTGACTGAGGTATGTTTGGTTGTATTCCTTGAGCTTTGTTAAGAAAGCATTGCCTGCAAAGCCTTTGAGTTGTTGATTGAGGTAGATAATATTTTTTTTCAGAAGGCTTCGAGCCACATTTGTTTGCCCAGAGTCAATTGCTTCAATGGCTTTTCGGAATACGGCATTACTCTCAAAAAGAGCAATTTGTTGGTGTACTTCCTCATTGTGGTGGTTTTTCCATTCTGTTTCACTCAAAGTTGGGCGTATTTGCAGTGTTTTCTTCCACTGGACAATATCTTCATTTAAGTATTGGTCGACAATTCCTCGATAACTAAAAACGGTTTCTATATCCAATGGAGTACTGAAATTTTTTAGCACCGAAAATTTGAGTAAAGCCGTTTTTTGTTCTTCTGCAAACATATTGCTAAATGGCAGAGTAATAAGCCCTTCTTCTTCGTGAACAGGCAAACCATAGACTTTTTCTAACTTCAAAATCTCCGATGGAAAACGAACCTTCAATTGTTCTTTTTGGGTCACGATGTGCTGCAATATTTGCAGTTCACTCAAGAGAATTTCGGTTACTTTGATGGCTTTGTCGATGAAATAATAGTTGCCACCTCCATATTCTGACAATCCTTCCATCAAATCTTCGTCAAAATCAGCTCCCAAACCAAAAGTAGAAAGACTCATGTTTTTTCGTTGATTGAAATATTCGGAAGTGTCCTTCAATATATCGGGGTCGATGATGCCTTTGTTTGCCAAACCATCCGAAAGCAAGAGCACTCGATTCACATAATGTGCATCGTAATAATCCGAAACCTGCTGAAATCCTTCCAACATTCCACCTCCCAAATTGGTCGAGCCATTGTCATAAATGGCATCTATTTTTCGCTTCAATTGTTTACGTGTTTTGTTATTAGCGATGCTCATACTGGGTTGCATAACTTCGATTTCGTGGTCGTAAGCGACGATAGAAACCTTGTCGTTCTCGTCCAGATGGTCAATGACAATTTTGGAAGCTTCACGAGCATATTTTAACTTTGCGCCTGACATAGAGCCACTTCTGTCCAAAACAAGGGACAAGTTGAGGGGCGTATTTTTTTCGGTATTGGGATATTTTGCAGCTTTTGTATTTATGTAGAGATAAATGAACTTTTGTTCGCCAGTAGTCA
>JBMYXW010000104.1:0-1476 GCA_049608825.1 Chitinophagales bacterium | reverse complement strand
GGGATTGTTTGCCGAAAGCTGAACGTTCAGTAATGGAGATTGTTGAAAATCGGATACAGGATTTGAAGGTTGAGCGAACAACTCAAAACAATTGATTAGGGCAAAAAAGAGCGTGGTAATTAATAACTTTTTCATAGGACAAAATATAAATGCGATACAATAGATATACGGATGAGACCTGTTTGCCGATGCCCCAAATTCCTTGTATTTTTGCACTAAAATAACAAAAAACATGCAGAACATAGAGCCTTTTTATAGATGGCGGAATGCCTACATTGCAGAAGAAGACGAAAAATCTCCTTTTTTCGGCAGAGAATACAGCGAATTTGAATACACCAATCGGGTGTATAATTATTACATTCATCCACAGTGGGACAATATTGGTTCAAACACCTTATATATCAAAATTTTGTTTGCAGATTACGACAAAGGGTTTGCTATCATTGAGTTGATGGGAGAATGGAACGATTGTATTGACAATGACATCATGTCTTTGAAGCGCAATATCATTGACAAACTGCTTCGCAAAGGGATTTACAAGTTTGTGATGATTGCCGAAAACGTGCTGAATTTTCACAGCGATGATGATTGTTACTATGAAGAGTGGTATGAGGAAGTGAAGGACGAAGATGGTTGGATTACGGTTTTGAATATGCGACAGCACATCATAGAGGAAATGCAGTCCGCTAACCTTCAATACTATCTGTCTTTTGGCGGGTATTTGAATCAAGTCAATTGGAGGGCATTGAAGCCACAGCGTTTTTTTGAAGCGATGGATAAGGTAGTCGGAAAGCAGTTGTATTTGGATTGATTTTTGTTTAAATCAAAGTCTAAATTATCATAAAGCTTCTATAATGAAAAACGTATTTTTCTTCTTTTGCCTATTACTCTCCCAATTCACATACATTCAAGCTCAACGTACCAATTTTGATAGAATCGTTATTCCGCCCGAACAAATTGCCAGAGACTACAAGGAAAATCTGGTGCAATTGGCGTGGATAAACAATCCTGACAACAAGGTATTGGAGCATGAGGTGAAGGTTGCTGAAATTGAAAAAGATGCAACAAAATGGTCTTGGGCAGAAAGTCTTCAAGTTTCGTTTAACTTCAATGAAGGGAATTTTAGAGGTCGAAAAGATACGATTGTAGGGAATTTATTTTTTCCGAAATACAATTTCAGTGCGAATTTTAGTATTGGGACTTTGATTAGTACTTCAAAGGAAAAAAAACTCACCGCCCAAAAGCTGGATATTGCCCACCATCGAGTGAATCAGCGAAAACTCCTCATCCGTGCCGAAACATTGAAGCGATACGAGGACTATCTGACGACCGTAGAAATGTTGAAACTTCGCACACAAGCTGTGGAAGATTTTTATGCTACTTATTTGGCAGTCAGCAAAAAATTCAAAGAAAGTCGTTCTACTTTGGAGGAATACAACCAGGCTTCAACGACTTACTATACCGCTCTCGAAAACA
>JBMYXW010000103.1:0-8037 GCA_049608825.1 Chitinophagales bacterium | reverse complement strand
CAAAAACAGAAAAACAAAACCACACCGAATCCTTCAAAATCTTTTTTGGAGCGTTTCGGGTGGATAGGTGTTTTGGCAATTGTGGGATTGACCTTCTTTGTTTTTGCAGAAGTGGTGGACAATGATTTTATTGACTATCAAGACAACGAATATATTCTGGAAAACAGTTTGTTGAGAGATATTTCCTTTGACCTGTTGGAAACACCTGTGGCGAATAAATACCAACCTTTAACTATTTTATCGCTTGCCTTCAATTACGAATCCGCAAATCTTGCGCCCAAAACCTATCATTGGACAAATCTATTGTTGCATTTAGTGAATGTGGTTTTGGTGTTTTACTTCCTATATTTGTTGAGCAGTCGAAAACTGTTGGTAGGATTGATTGGTGCATTGTTGTTTGCCGTTCACCCAATGCAAGTCGAAGCAGTGGCTTGGTTGTCAGTTCGTTCAGTGTTACTATGCGGTTTTTTTGTATTGATATCCTTTATACTTTATTTGAAGCATTTAGAGACACAAAAACCTTGGTGGAAAGTAGGGGCTATTTTCACCTATATTTTTGCCCTTTTTTCAAGCCCTGCTGCAATTGTATTTCCCTTTGCATTGTTGGCGATTCACTATTTCAGAAGAAATGTTTTTGATAGAAAGCTGGTATTGAAGTGGATACCTTTTTGGGCGATTTCATTGGGCTTTTTGGTGATGGCATTGTACTATCGACAAGTAGGAAATATTGAAGGAAATGTGCTGGATATTTTGATGGATAGCTGTTATGCTTTTACTTTGTATTTTTTGAAGTTCATCATTCCCTTCAAATTAGCCGCATTTCACCCTTCGCCAAGTCTTGTTTCTACACAAATGTTTTGGTACTATATTTCGCCAATAGTGGTTTTGGGATTTGCAGGCTTGACGGTATGGGCAGCTCGTTCTGGTCGTCGTTTATTGGCATTTGGTTTGTTGTTTTTCGCAGCCAATATTGTATGGTTTTTGCCTTTTCTTCAAAGCTCTGAAAGTGTTATTTCTGAAAGTCATGTTTACATCGCCTACATTGGATTGGCGTTTGTGGTGGCACATACGATTCACAACTATTTGCAGCACAGCGAAAAATCACAGCAATTTATAGGAAAGGTGTTGTTGGGAGGAGGTTTGTTGGCAACTTTTATTTTGGCGTTTATTAGTCATGAAAGAGTGGCTGTTTGGGAAAGCAATTTTACGGTGTGGGAGGATTCAATTGACAAATATCCACAGGCTTCGTATATGGGCTATGCCTTCAAAGGCGACTACTATGCGAGTCAAGGAAACTATACCGAAGCCTTGAATCAATACAATCGTTCGGTCGAAATTTACGCTGATTATGGAACGGTTTACCACCGTAGAGCTTTGACCAATCACTTTCTCAAAAAAACAAAAGATGCAGAGGCGGATTATTTGAGAGCGATTGAGTTTGGTGGAGAAGGAAAATATGTATCGTATGCCAACCTCTGCAAAATTCACCGAATGGAAGGAGATTATGAGCAAGCAATGAAAGAATGCAGTGCCGCCATTGAAGGAGGTGATTTTGAACAAAAATACAATGTATATTTGCAGCGAGGAACGATGTTGGCTTTAGCCAATAATTTTAAAGGAGCTTTGGCGGATTACAATGTATATTTGCAACACGATACACAAGATGGAAAAGTTTATCGCTGGCGAGGAATTGCCTACTACGAGTTGGGCAAACTCAATGAGGCGATGAAAGATGTACAATCGGCTTTGAATTTGGATCCAAGTGATGCAATTGCGTATATGTATCGCTATCGTATTTACAAGAAATTAGGGAACAACAAGGAGGCGAGGCTGGACAGTATTCGAGCAAAAGAAATGGGTGCGCCGATGTAGGTCTTTTTTGTGTTTGGGTTGATAATTGTGTTTGGGTGTTTGGGTTGACGGGTGTATTTGTAGAGACGTTTTACTAAAACGTCTTTACGTCTTTACGTTGATATGGCGTATTCATGTGTTTTTAATTTGAATTTTCTCAGGTATTTTATGCGAAAAAAAAGACAAAAATTAGCAACTTCAAGTGATTGGATGCGGCAGAACAAATGGTGGCTGGCATTGGGTATAACGCTGTTAACCCTAATCGTCTTTTTGCCCGCCCTTCAAAACGATTTTGTCAATTGGGACGACCCCGACTACATCCTCAAAAATGACTACATCAAAGAAGTCACCAAAGAAAACATCCAGCACATAGCCACAAAACCGATAGCCTACAACTACCATCCACTCACGATGTATTCGCTCATGTTGGACTACAAGTTGTGGGGAGAAAATGCTTTTGGCTACCATTTGGTGAACCTACTGATACATCTACTCAATACTTTACTGATTTTTTATTTTGCCTATTTATTGAGTCGAGGAAGAGTAGAAATCGCATTGATAACCGCCCTGTTGTTTGGCATACATCCAATGCACGTAGAATCGGTGGCGTGGATTTCGGAGCGAAAAGATGTACTGTATGTGTTTTTTATGACCGCCAGTTTCATTGCCTATCTTCAATATTTACGCAAAAAAAAATGGTCGTATTATGGCTTTGCTATCTTGTGGGCAACCCTGTCGATGTTCAGCAAACCTGCGGCAGTAGTCATCCCCTTACTATTGATTTGTATAGACTTTTATTGGAAGCGAAAAATACGCCCCAAAGCCTTGATAGATAAGATTCCTTTCTTTGTCTTAGCCTTGATTTTCGGATTATTGACCATTGAAGCGCAAACATCTGCGGGCGGATTGGTCGGCAAAAATTTCACCATTTTCCAGCGAATCAGTTTTGTGTCTTATGGTTTTGTGATGTACTTAGTCAAGCTCATTGCACCCTTCAAATTGGCAGCTTTTTATCCTTATCCCATTGCAACTGCACAAGAAAGCCTGCCTTTTGTTTACACGATTATGCCCTTACTTGCAGCAGCAATTCTTGGAGTTGTCGCTTGGACATGGAAATCTACCCGATTGATTGTCTTTGCTTTGCTGTTTTATTCTTTCAACATTGTTTTGGTACTTCAATTCGTGTCCGTTGGCAAAGCCATCATTGCAGACCGTTATACCTATATGGCCTATACAGGATTGTTTTTTGCGATAGGATACGGTTTCCACAAACTGTACCACAGTCGTCGAGCTTATCAACAACCTTTGAAAGCCGCTTTGGGATTGGGCATTTTGATATTGGGTTTTATGAGTTTTCAACAGACCAAAACTTGGAAAAATGGCGAAACGATGTGGGGAAATGTGATTGAATTGTATCCCAATAGCATGGTCTATACGACTCGTGGCGACTTTTATATGAATGACCAACAGTACGACAAAGCTTTTGCAGATTTTTCTCAGGCGATAACTTTGAATCCCAGAGAATACGATGCCTACAATCTGAGAGGAAATATTCACCGTCGAGAAAAACGCTATGAAGAAGCGATTGCAGATTACAAAAAAGCATTGGAGATTCATCCCCGAACGGCAAAGGCAATGTTGAATTTGGGAAATACGTATTTTGAGCGCAACGAAAACGACAAAGCATTTGACCTTTATACCCAAATCATAAAGGGTGAACCCAAGAATACCAACGCCTTGTGCAACCGAGGAGCGATTTATTTTAGAAAGGCAAAGTATGAGGAAGCACTGCAAGACCTAAACAAAGCAATTGCGATTGACGATGATTATTTTGATGCTTATATGAATCGGGGAGTCGTGTATAGTGTTACGAATCGCTTCGATGAATCGCTGCAAGATTACAGCAAATGCATTTCTTTGCAGCCTACGAATGCTAACATTTGGCGATTCAGAGCGATTGCCTACCAACAGCTTCAAAACCACCCTGCTGCTATTAAAGATTTCACCCAACTTTTGCAGCTTCGACCCAAAAATCCTTCTTTCTATTTAGAACGCTCCAAATCTTATTTCGCATTGGGGAATAAGGCATTGGCATTGCAGGATGCTACGAAAGCGAAAGAATTGGGTGGAAATGTAGCGGAGGATTATTGGAGGTCATTGCAGTGATTTTCCATTTTTTTACCAAAAATAAATTTGGCTCATTTGATTTCATCTTCTAATTTTGCCCAAATACAAAATATAAACAATGCGATACTTAGCTATACTCCTTCTATCCATGTTCTTATTTGCCTGTTCATCTGATGGCGAAAAGGTAAAAGAAAGTTCTTCTTCTCAAAAACGTGCTGAATTTTTAGATAAGATAAATGAACGAACAGAAGAAACCCAGCCTAAAAAATCGGCAAATACGCTTACCGAACTTCTCGACCAAATATGGGAACTTCCTAAAGTGAAACAACGCTCTGAATATGTAAGGACAGAAACGAAGGGAGAGCGAAAATTGAAACTAAAAATCCAACAAAAACCTACCCAAGAAGATCCGTATTATTGGGTGAAAGTGGGAGAAGACAATGGATTGAATTTTGTTTCCCACTTCTTGTTTGCGCTCGACCCCAATACAAGCGAAATTTTTTATTACGATGGTTTGACGGGAGAAAAAATCACAGTTGAAGAATGGGAAAAAATGGAGGAAGAATCCTCTGAATGAAATAAATATCTAAACGGAGTAAAATAAAAATTAGCTCTGGCAATTACTTTTTCATATTGCAGTAGCTTGGACTTTAGTCCGAGTAGGTTGTCTATGAACGGAATAAATTCCGTCCTACTTTGATTGAATATGATTTATTTAATGCCAAAGCTAAATGCCATTGAAGGCTGTGTAAATCAGACTTCAATGGCATTTTTATTTTGGTTCTTTGACAGGTTAAAGAGACATCAACAATTCATTGCTCCACAAACGCTAATGACCTGCCCCGATACATAGCTCGACATATCAGAAGCCAAGAACAAACACACATCTGCTACTTCTTCCACATTGCCAAAGCGTTTGAGTGGAATCGTTTTGAGATAGGCATCTCGCACTTCATCTTTGAGTTCGTCCGTCATTTCGGTCGCAATAAAACCCGGTGCAACAGCATTGCAACGAATGTTTCGAGAACCGACTTCTTGGGCGATGGATTTGGAGAAGCCAATGATGCCTGCTTTGGAGGCGGCATAGTTAGATTGTCCTGCATTTCCTCTCATTCCGACTATTGAAGTAATGTTGATGATGGATCCTTTGCGGCTTTTCATCATCGAACGGATGCTGTTTTTGGTGAGGTTGAAGACCGAATTGAGATTGGTTTGAATGACATCATTCCACTGTTGTTCGTTCATTCTGATGATTAGGGTATCACGAGTGATTCCTGCATTGTTCACCAAAATGTCAATTCCTCCAAATTCTTTAACAACTCCTTTGCAGAGTTCGGCTGCCGCTTCAAAATCAGCTGCATCGGATTGATAGCCTTTGGCTTTTACGCCATAGCTCTTCAATTCTTCTTCTAAGGTTTGTGCCTTTTCGACCGAAGAGCGATAGGTAAATACTACATTTGCACCTTCCTGTGCAAATTTTATGGCAATGCCTCGACCAATGCCTCTTGTTGCGCCCGAAATAAGGGCAGTTTTATTGTCTAATAATCCCATTGGAAATAATAACTTATAATTGACAATTAATAATTATTAATTAACCCTTCAATGCTTTCACCATCATTTCACCAATATAAGCTGGAGAATCGACTACATGAATACCACACTCACGCATAATTTTCATTTTTGCTTCGGCTGTATCTTCTGCCCCACCTACAATCGCACCTGCATGTCCCATTGTTCTACCTTTTGGAGCTGTTTGACCCGCAATAAAACCAACAACAGGTTTGGTTGCATTTTCCTTAATCCAATAAGCTGCATCTGCTTCCATGCTTCCACCTATTTCTCCAATCATCACAATACCATCTGTATCAGGATCATTCATCAACAATTCCACAGCGTCTTTGGTCGTTGTTCCGATGATTGGGTCGCCACCAATTCCGATACAAGTAGATTGTCCCATGCCTGCTTTGGTCACTTGATCTACTGCTTCATAAGTTAGTGTTCCTGAACGAGAAACAATTCCGATGCGTCCTGGACGGTGAATAAAACCAGGCATAATTCCTACTTTTGCTTCACCAGGGGTCATCACTCCTGGGCAGTTTGGCCCCACCAATCTGCAATCTCTATCTTCAATAAATGCCTTTACTTTTACCATGTCTTGCACAGGAATCCCCTCAGAAATACAAATAATAACCTTGATTCCTGCTGATGCTGCTTCCATAATGGCATCGGCGGCAAAACGAGGAGGTACAAAAATAATAGACACATCTGCCCCCGTTTTTCCTACTGCTTCTGCAACCGTATTGAATACAGGACGGTCGAGATGCTGCATTCCTCCTTTGTTTGGAGTCACACCACCGACTACATTACTGCCGTATTCTATCATTTGTCCAGCATGAAAGCTGCCTTCTTTACCTGTAAAACCTTGAACGATGATTTTAGAGTCTTTGCCTACTAAAACTGCCATAGTATATTGAAAATTGATTGATTAAATATTTACTTCGAGTGGATAACATTTGATTTGCAGGTTTTGTAGTTTGTCACCAAAAATCGCTGCAATGTGCTTGTAATCGTGCTGCAAAAATACAATATTTTTTTTCCGAAAGAAGGAACTTTTTTAGTTTAAATTTTGCTTATATTTGCGCCTCCAATGGAAAACACAATCTGAAATGCCCAGGTGGTGGAATTGGTAGACACGCCAGCTTGAGGGGCTGGTGCCTAATTATGGGCGTGCAAGTTCGAGTCTTGTTCTGGGCACTTAAAAACAAAAAATCAGAGAATCGGTTGATTCTCTGACTTTTTGTTTTTGTGGGATTGCAGATGAAAATTTACTCATACAGCTTTACACCAGAAATAATATGCTCTTTGTAGTTGTAAATATCCTCTACTTTTTCAATTGGTATTTTTTCACTTTTTTTATCTTCTCCAAATACTTCTAAATACTTTTGATTATTATTGAAACGTAACCTACAAATAGGTCTTCTATTATTGTCATCCAATAGAATACCAAAATAAGATTTAGTATCACGGCTTGCTATACGATTTATATCCAAAACCTCAGCTAAAATTGCTTGAACAATTCTATATCCTTTCAATTCCTCTTCCGTTGTTTCAATACCATTCTTGCTTTTTTCCTCGTCTGCTACCGCCTCTACTTCTTCAATAACACTTGTAGCCATTTCTTTTTGTCCTTGAATAGCAGTTTGAAGTCGAGCATTGATAGTTTCATTTATCCATCCTTGAGTAGCTCTATTCACTAGCATAGTAAATTGCTCCAATACTTTTGAAGTAAGTCTACCATTATAAACCTTTGATGCAAAGAATTTTACAAAATCCTCGCTAGCATTTTTCATCTCTACGGTAAGTAATTCCTTTATTTCTTTTGAGTACTTCAAGTCACTAGCTACACTAATAATTTCATCTGCATCAAAAACTTGACATTGAAATCGCTTTAATTCATTGGCAATGTTTTCAGTAATATTCACAAGATTGAACTCTAAAAATGGTTTATCATCCATTTTATTATCAGCCTCTAAATCAGTATAAAAACGATATTTAGCACCATTTGTTAAAATAGCAAACCTTGCTTTTGTTACATGAAAGTAGCGATGTAACTGGGTATGATGTGGATTTAATTGTTCCTTCCAATGTTTACATTCGATAATGATTATAGGAACATCATCTTGAAAAATGCAGTAATCTACCTTTTCCCCTTTTTTTATACCTATATCTGCAATAAATTCAGGCACTACCTCCAAAGGATTAAATACATCATATCCCAAAGCAGCCAAAAAAGGCATTACAAAAGCATTTTTTGAAGCTTCCTCAGTACCAACTTTATCTTTCAGTTTTTCAAATCGATCGCCAATATTCTTCAACTTGTCAATTAAATCCATAATATTTTGTATTTAAGGTAAATAAATTTCACAAATGTAAATAACTAAAAATTAAAATGAGAAAATATCATGAAACTTACATTGAAATTCAATATAGCGCTCATTATTGCTATGCTCGTAGGTGCCTTCATAGTAAGTGTATTTGCTAACAAGCTACTTCAAGATA
>JBMYXW010000102.1:0-8053 GCA_049608825.1 Chitinophagales bacterium | reverse complement strand
CAATGTTTATGTAGATTCGATATGGTTTGAGTCGCCAATTAGAATGTTAAATACCGTTAATAAATTGTTGGTGCGCCTCAACAATACAGGAGAAGCCGAGGTCGAAAATTCTCAGCTAACCCTCAAAATCAACAATCAAATCAAGGCATTGAACAATTTTACCATCGGTGCAAAATCACAATTAGTAGATACTGTCAGCTTCACGATTACCCAAACGGGATGGCACAACGCAGAATTGAGCATTTCGGATTATCCCATTAATTTTGACGATACCTACTACTTTACCTTCGATGTTGCCGAAAACATAAAGATATTGGCCATCAACCAATCAGGAACAAATCCTTACCTCAATGCACTCTTCAAAGGGAGTAGTGAATTTGAATTCAAAAACCAATCATACAGCCAATTAAACTACGATGGATTGGCACAAAATCAATTGATAATCCTTAATCAACTGCAAAGCGTTTCATCGGGATTAGCGGCTAAATTGCAGGAGTATGTGCAGGAAGGAGGCAGCATTTTGGTCTTTCCTTCAGACAATGTTGATTTAGCGAGTTACAATAATTTTTTGAAGTCTGTAGGAGCAAATACTTTTACAACCGTCAATCGTGACCAACGCCCGATTGATTATATCAATACGCAACAAGAAATCTTCAACGATGTATTTGAGAAACTTCCTCGAAACATCGATTTACCCTATGCTCGAACGAGCTATGACATGACGAGTTTTTCCAATACGGATGAAGAGGTTGTATTGAAGTTCAAAGGCGGACGTAGTTTTTTGAGCAAATACAATGTGGGCAGTGGCAAAGTTTACGTTGCAGCAGCTTCTTTGAATATCAAACAAAACAACTTGGCTTCTCACGCTATTTTTGTTCCAATGCTCTACAAAATCGCTTTGTTGGGCAGTCGATCTGGACAATTGGCTTATACAGTTGGGAAGGATGAAGTGATTGAAGTAGCCACCAAAGTTTCCATTGGCGAAACACCTTTCAAACTCAAAAGAGATTCAGAAGAATTTATTCCTGGGCAGCGAGTGATTGGCTCAAATTTACTTTTGACCCTCAACAATGCCTTGAAAAGCGCAGGCATTTATCAGTTATATATGGAAACCGACCAACCACTTTCTTATTTGGGCTTCAATTTCAACCGACAAGAATCCATTTTGGATTATTGGACAGAAAAAGAACTAAAAGACAATTTTACCAGCAAAAACATGAAAGTTTTGGACTCGGCTGCAATCGGTAATACAGTGGTCAATCTTGACAAAGGAAGAGAATATTGGAAAATTTGTCTGATGTTGGTTTTGTTGTTTTTGGCATTTGAAATAGTCTTGTTGAGGCTTTGGAAGACTTAGGGAAATTCAAGTTCAAGACTCAAGTGCAAATTCAAAATTGGTCAACAGATTGATTATTAGTTTATTCAAAATTTATCATTCAAAATTCAAAATTGGTTAATTACGACGCTATCATCATCGGTTCGGGTCCCAACGGTCTGACTGCTGCCATCGAATTGGCACGAAATGGTCTGAAAGTACTGGTATTGGAGAGAGCAAAAACGATTGGTGGAGGCACTCGCACAGCCGAACTAACCCTGCCCAATTTTCACCACGACTACTGCTCGGCAGTACATCCCACAGGTATTTTATCCCCTTATTGGCGCACTTTACCCTTAGAAAAATATGGATTAGAATGGATTACACCCCCTGCCTCCATAGCACACCCTCTGGATGGAGAAGAAGCAGTTTTGATGACTCAGTCCATTGATGAAACGGCTGCAAATTTGGGCATAGATGGTGAGGCTTGGAAAAAAATGTTGCGCCCTTTTCTGAAAAATCCACATCACTTATTTGAAGACTCCTTGAAGCCTTTGGGAATCCCCAAACACCCTATTTTGTTGGCTCGTTTTGGACTGAAAGCTATGTGGCCAGCTACTCGGTTGGCAAATTGGCAATTCAAATCTCACCGAGCCAAGGCACTCTTAGCAGGTTGTGCGGCGCACAGTGTGTTGCCTTTGGATATGGCATTTAGTTCTGCAATTGGAGTCATGTTTGCGGTGATGGGGCATACGGTCAATTGGCCTGTTGCAGCGGGCGGCTCGATAAATATCACTCAAGCATTGGCGGCTTATTTGAAGGAGTTGGGTGGTGAAATTCAAACAGATACATTTATTACTGATTTCAAACAATTGCCTAAAGCCAAAGCCTACCTTTTTGATACCGACCCACTTCAAGTGTCTCGGATTGCAGCCAACGAACTGCCCAAATCATATATCAAACGACTTCAAAAATTCAATTATGGACCAGGAATTTTCAAAGTAGATTGGGCTTTGGACGGTTCGATTCCGTGGGCAGACGAGCGATGTTTGCAGGCTTCAACGGTGCATATTGGAGGAACTTTGGAGGAAATCAATGTGAGTGAAAAGGCAGCTTGGGAGGGAAGACATTGTGATAAACCTTATTTGATTCTTTGTCAGCAAAGCGAGTTTGACAAAAGCCGTGCACCAGAAGGAAAACATACAGGTTATGCCTATTGTCATGTTCCGCATGGCTCTACGGTGGATATGACCGAGGCGATTGAAAATCAAATACAGCGATTTGCGCCCGATTTCAAAGACTTGATTTTGGCTCGACACACTACTAATACACAGCAATTGAAGATCTACAACCCCAACCATATTGGAGGTAATATCACTGGTGGTGCCAATAATATTGCCCAATTATTCACCCGACCTGTGGCTCGATTAGACCCTTATTCTACGCCCAATCCGAGCATTTTTATCTGCTCTTCATCTACTCCTCCAGGCGGAGGTGTGCATGGAATGTGTGGTTATTATGCAGCGAGGAGTGTGTTGAAGAAGTTTGGTGATTATGATTAGGCAGCAAAGACTTCTTTAATAAAAAGCTTTATCGTATTCCACCACTCCACTCACTCCCTTCAGTCCACCTTCCACCAATTCAACTATCATACAATTTTGTTCAGCCGCTTTGAAAGGCAATTCAATGCCGTATTTACTTGTCCATTCATATCCAAATCGAGGATAGTAATGGGCATGTCCCAAAAGTACAACGGATTTGTAACCCAATTCTTTGGCTATTTTGTGGGCAGCGAGAATAAGTTGACCACCAATGCCTTGATTCTGAAAATCGGGTTTGACCGAAACAGGAGCGAGGGTCAAAGAATCAAAGCTTTCATGGTCTTTGTTAATCTTAATTTTGGTCAATAGAATATGTCCTACTATTTCCCCTTCCTTTTCTGCAATGAGAGACAATTCGGGAATAAAGGATTCCGATTTCCGCAATCTTTCTACCAAAAAATGCTCGGTTTGGTCGCTGACTTCTAAGGTTTTGAAGGCGGCTTCAACGATATTGAAGACTGCTGGGTAATCTGACGGAATTTCTTGACGGATGTGTATCATGGGGTGTATTGTTATATTGTTTGTTTAGGAACGTTTTAAAACTAAGGTTACAGTTTAATTCTTATTTTGATTTTCATTTGCCCTGTATCAATTTTAGCCATTCAGCAATATAGCAATTCAACAATATAACCATTTAACAATACAGCAATTATTTCTCCACCGCAATCGTACTCAACCATTGAATATTTGTTGGGTCGCTGTAATCGTATTGGTGAAAACCATCCTCTCCAATCAGCAACAGAGTTTCGCCCAAAGGAATGGCATCAAAAGCGTGAATATTGTTGTAATGAGCCAATAAGTTTTCATCAATTTTTAGTGGATCTTCGGCATTGTAGGCTTTTAGACCAGCTTCTCCGTCACAAATAAACAGCGTATTGTTGTCGATTCCCAAACCATGTGGATTTTGCATCGGATAGATTTTTAACAAGTCTGGCTCAGTTACATCCGAAATATCCAAAACTTCCAACTGATTGGTAAAACCTTGACATGCCGTTCCCGAACGCAATGTGACATAAGCAGTATTTCCTGCCGCTACAACAGGGTCGCAACTTCTGACGTGTGTATATTCCGACACAAACAATGGCAAACTGGGTTCTTGGATGTTGTAAATAAACATTCCGCTTTGTGAACCGATTAAAAGCATGTCTTTGAAGGGGTAAATGGTTTCGATATTCCAACCAACGTGAATTGGGTCTTTTTGGATAGGATTGGCGAGTTCGTTGATGTCGAAAACATTCATATCGCTTGTAGTCAGTGTATAAAGGTGGTTAGAGGCAATGGTAAAACGAGCCATAGAACCTCCTACTCCAACACTTGGTGCACCTGTTGAACCTCCATTGTTACTATTTATGGGAGAATTAGTATCAATTGCATATCCCTCCGCATAATAACCCCAAGGCCATATATCTGGAGATTCCTCACAGTTGTATGATTCGGTCACTTCAGTGGGAGTCCAGTCGACAATCAAACCTTTTTCTGGGTCTATGTAGTAGTAGGTGTCAAACAAATTCTCGACTCGATTGACCAATTGCACATTTTCGGGGTCAGAAAGGTCCAATACCACCAAATCCATGTAATTATCTGCATACATGATATTGTCTGCCATCGCAATATCGACATTGCCAGGAATCTCGATAAAAGCAATGTTTTGAGGACTTTCGGGATGTCGGTTGTAAATTACATGCAGCCCTTCTTCTCGTTCATTGATAAAAATGTAAGGGTATTTGTAGTAGATTTTTCCTGGGCTTTTGATGGGACGAGCAGCCGTTGTTTGTATCGTTCCTCTCAATGTTTCGAGGCTCATATACACAGGCTCATAACTCATGTAGGTGTAAACGCAGTTGGCTTTGTCGTTGGTACAACTTTGAAGAAAAGAGCCACTAATGACCGCAATACAAAGGATAAGAAGATATTGTAGTTGTCGTTTCATAGCAAGGAGTTTGTTTGTTGTTCTATTTTGATAGACGAAATAGCTTTCAAAAACGTTGCTAGGCGATGTTAGTACAAAAAGAATTAAATGCGTGGCAAATAACCAAGTTTATATTGTACCGTCTAATTCATTAGACGTTTGAAGAATGTGCGTTGTCGAATGAATTAGACGATGCAGAAAAACTACGATCTACTTAGATTCAGGACTTCTTTTGGAGTCGAATATTTGTAGAAAATGAGAAACGAGAGCCTCACAACTCCATTAGGAGTTGAACCACAGTTAGCTCTGGCAACTATTTTTTCATATTGCAGTAGCTTGGACTTTAGTCCGAGTAGCTTGGTACAATCCAAATAATAGAATTGTCAATGCTACTGTCAAGGTATTAAATCAAAAGGAGCAAGAGGTGGCAATCACTAAAAGCTTCCAAGAACCAATTTTCTTTGAAAAAAAGCACACTCTATGTTCAGATTTTACAACGCCAAACATTAAAGAGATATAAGCAACCGACTCCTAATTGATTTTTACAATAAACCCTTAAAAAATTTAATACTATGAAAAAGGTAATATTGGTTTATTCCAATGTAAATCAATTGAATACATGCTCTTACTAAAATGAAATAATTGTTCAATCACCTCTCTTTATTTTCAAAATCATTTATTACATTTTAAATTTTCAAAAAATCATGAGAACTTTTTTAAACACTTTCTTCAATCTTATTTGTATTTTATTAATCGGCAATAGTTTAAATGCCCAAATAATGTTAGAAAGAGAACAACCCTTACAGATGGAGGAAACGCTTGACGTATTGGAGGGAAATCCAACATTGGAGAATATGGAAGGACTTCCAGATTTAAGAATCACTAGTTTTACTCTTTTCCAACAAAGCGGTATCAATGCAGGTGATTTATTACCCGAAATTGAAATCATTGTAGAAAATGCAGGTCATGGAATTGCAATAGGAACAGATGAATCTCCTGATGACGGGGGTTATATGATTGATTTTGTTCTATCAGATGACAATCAAAAAACATTGGACTATGCTTACCCTCCAACCCCCTATGTATTCCACGAAGACATGCTATTGCGAGGTGGTAGAATCAGTAATACCGTCACTCTCCAACCTGGTCAAACCCACACATATAAAATCAACGAATTGGAAATGCCACAAGAAATCAACTGTGAACAAGGTTGGGTCAATGTTATTGCTGTTGCCAATTCTGGTAGAAGAATAGCAGAATCTGACTTCAACAACAACCTCAATAGTATGGGCAGTGGATTGGTAGATTTCGATTGTCAAGAAGGGCTTCCCGATTTGGTGGTAAGCAACATTATAGTTCATCAACAAAATGGAATCAACAATGGCAGTCTTTTGCCGCTTATTGAAATCACGATAGACAATATTGGTACGGGAACTGCCTTAGGTACAGACCAATCTGTTCCTGAAGGAGGCTATATGATTGACATCATTCTTTCAGACGACCACCAAGTTCCCTTGAATTATGCAAATGTTCCTGAACCTTATGAATTTAGAGAAGACATGCTTCTACTTGGCGGAAGACTCAGCAATACAATCACTCTCCAACCTGGTCAAAGCCATACTTACAGCATTGAAGGGCTGCAAATGCCTGACTTATTGAACTGTAAACAAGGCTGGACAAATATCATTGCATTCGTCAATGCAGGCCAACGTATCACAGAATCCAACTTCAATAACAATACAAACGCACAAGCAGGAAGCGGAATGATTGATTTTGATTGTCACTAACAATTTTAGGCTTTGGACAGAGGAGCAGGGAGGTGAAAAGCAAGATTTTAATCATTTCCAAGTCTTTGCCAATCTTATAGAAATGTTGGTTGTTATAATAAACCAACTTTCACTCCAATGACATATTTCGGAGAGATAGCATTGAAATCTTTCTATGGCTGTTTGTTGAAAAACACAAGCAGCCTTTTTTTTTATCCTCCAATCATCACAAACCCTGCCCAAGATTTTGGATCGGTATCTGGCTGTTGAATCAAATCCAGTTTTGCCAATCGAAGAGCTTGGGCATATTTTTTTCCCTCCAAAATATAACGAAACAATGCTTGAGTCAACTCACTACTCTGCTCATCATAAACTTTGAAAAGCGTGAAAATCACATTGTTTGCGCCCGAATACAAAAAACCTCGATTGACCGCCATTATTCCTTCCCCTTTCGCCAATTTACCAATACCACTTTCGCAAGCACTCAGAACCACCAAATCCGTTTCCTTCAAATCCAAATGATAGGCATCATTGACATACAAAATCGCTTCTTCTGAATTATCTGTTTCTGTTGGTGAAAAGATGATTCCTGACAATTCGGGTTGTGCCTTGTTGTAAAAACCATGTGCTGCAATCAGTACATATTTTTTGCCTTTTACAGCCACTTCAAAATTGGATTTGGTCGCTTCTTCGTGTAGAAAAGTCGAGTGCGGCAATTCTTGGGCTTCAAAGGCTGCCTTGATGCCATTCACTTCTGCTTCGCTGTATAAGAGGGCAGTATAATCTTTTTCTCCAATCCGCACCGAACGCACTCCATTTTCTGCAATCGCCAATTCCTGCATTTCTTCTCCCTTTTTGTCTTGATAAACAGGGGCAAAACCTACAAAATTATCTTTCAATGTTCGTTTTTTCTCCTTTTTTTGAGATTGCCACCAAAGCGTTGCAGAGTAGTGATAGACCACATCGTAATGCAAAAGTAAATAGTCCAAATCAGCGTATTGAAGGGAACTATTTTTTTTGGGCAAACTGCAAAGTAAGGCTTCAAAGGGTACAGCACTTAGAACATCATGAGGAATGATGATTAATTGGTTTATAGCTGAATGTTTATATGATTTTATTGTTGAATAATTTTCATTGAAGGAAGGGTGTTGGAGGATGGGGGCGAGAAGGATTTGATAAAGTTCGTGGGCAGCTTTGGCATATTTTTGGAACATTGTTCGGTTTAGCCCTTTATTGAAGTTTTTGATTAATTGAGTGAAATTGGAGGGTTTTTCTTGCCTGATTACTTCAAAATGGTTTTGGCTAATGCCGAAAAGGTAGATGTATTTTTCTCCAATGAAATATTCAATAAGTATTTGTTCTTTGGATAATTTTTGTTGCAGGGCTTCAATACGGACGGTTTGTATATCGTATTTGAGGTGGTAGTATTCGGGGTAATTTTGTTCAAATTGACGGATAAGGT
>JBMYXW010000101.1:3203-8059 GCA_049608825.1 Chitinophagales bacterium | reverse complement strand
CAGTCGTCTTAAACAACATAGCCTTGGCTTATATGGTCAAAGAAGATACTCAAACAGCAAGAAGCTATGTTTCTCAATCTATGAAAATTCGCAAAAAAGTATTTGGCGAAAACCATCCAAGAGTTGCTAAGATGTACTCGGCTCTGGCAATCTTGGCAGACAAAGACGAAGATTTTCAAACTGGGAAAGAATACAATGAAAAAGCATTGATTATCAATAGAAAGTTTTTTGGAGAAGAAAGTCAACACATAGCCTACAACTATCAAAACTTGGGTACCTCTTATACCTTGCTTCAAGAATACAATAAAGCATTGGGTTATTTCCAAAAAGCTTATACAATTCAAAAAGGACTGTTTGAACTCAATCATCCTCAAATAGGAGAAGTATGTATAAACATCGGCAATGTTTATTTCAAAAAAAAGAATCATAAGCAAGCGATTGAATCTTATCATGCTGCTATTCAAATTTTGATAGAAGGCTGGACTACTTCCAACCTATATGAAAAACCTAACATTGAGAAATATATTAAATCCGATTTTTTGATATTGGCTCTTGCTAAAAAAGGATTGGCTTTCTTTCATTGGTACGAAAAAGAAGGTAGAAAAGACATCTCAAAACTACAGGCGGCTTTGGCTCATTATCAAATTGGTGCTGGCAACCAATGCCAAAGAAAAATACGATAAAGCTATTGAAGTAGCTCTTTTGTTGAGCAAAGTACAAGCCGAAAAAGAAAAGGAATACCAGGATATTGCCTTCAATTTTGCTGAACAAAGCAAAGCATTGGTCTTGCTATCCAAATTCAAAGATGTAGAAGCGAGTTCTAATTCCAATATCCCATCTGATTTATTGCAAGAACTAAAGCAAATTCGAATAGAACTCAATTATCTCAACAAACAATTGAAGCCAGAAAGCAGTTCTAAAACCGGTTCACAGAAAGAATTGCAAAGCCAATATTTCGACTACAAACAACAATACTATGCCTTGATTGAGAAATTGGAAAAAGAATATCCCGACTATTTTCACCTCAAATATGCCACCGAAACCGTCACGATTCCCCAACTGCAAAACCACCTTCAATCTACTACTGCAATCATCGAATACAGCATTGCAGAACATCACGTTTTTTCTTTTTTCATTGACAAACAACAAATAAGAACCCATCAAATCGTAAAACCATCTAATTTTGACAAGATCTTATTACAGCACCAAAGAGCCATCAATACAGGCAGTGCCTCCAAGTTTGTGAAAACATCGACTCAATTGTATGAATGGCTCATTGCTCCCTTTGAAGTCTTGATAGAAGACAAACAAAGACTTGTTTTCATTCCCGACGAAAATCTTCACCAACTTTGTTTTGATACTTTGGTGAACCAAAATACCATCACCAAAATCACTTTTGCTGATTTGCCCTACCTAATCAAAGATTTTGAAATCAGCCATCACTACTCTGCCACTTTATTGCTACACATCGCCCAAAAACGCCAACACACCCAAAAACAAACAGATAGTTTTTTGGGCTTGGCTCCCATCACCTTCAATAAAAACAACACACAATCAACGGGGTACATCGTCAAAAGTGAAATAAATTCTCCAAAAAAGGCAAAACCCATTATTCTCAAATCTGGGGGAAACCATGAGGAAAGTTTGATGGATTTGGAGGCAAGTGAAGTGGAGGTGAAAAAAGTATTCAATTTATTTCACAAACAAAATTTGGAAAGCCTTGCCTTGTTCTACGAAGAGGCTTCCAAATCCAACCTTCAAAAACTGGCCAAAAACTACAAGTATGTATTGATTTCGACACATGGTTTTGTCAATAAATCACAACCCAACTTATCGGGTCTTTACCTCTCCAAACCTAATTTGACTAAGACTACAGATCTCGAAGAAGATGCTTCAAAATTGTATTTGTCAGATGCTTATCAACTGTCTTTAACAGCCGACTTGGTTGTTTTGAGCAGTTGTGAAAGCGGAATAGGAGAAGTATTGAAGGGTGAGGGAATGATTGCCCTCAATCGGAGCTTCCTTTATGCAGGAGCATCAAATGTGATTTACTCCCTTTTCAAAGTTCCACAAGACAGCACAAGTGAATTGGTTCAAGCTCTTTTTCACCACATTATCCATCAAAAATGTACTTATTCTCAAGCACTTCGATTGGCTAAGTTGCAATTGATTGAAGCAGGAGGTGAATTGAGAGATTGGGCGGGATTTGCTTTGTTGGGAATTTAGTTGCTTATTGGTTATAAGTGTATTTCTTTCCAAAAAATCAAGGTGTTCTATGGAAATTGATTGAAGGTAGTATAATGCCCTTTTCCTATTACCGACCCTGTACAATGACCATAAGTGTAAATAAAGAAACTGTCAACACGAATTTGATAGCATTGACTGTACCAAAACGATTGTTTCTCACATATTTTTATCTGTGCATTGGAGTAGGTAGAAGTGAAAAGTAATGCTAATTGAATCAATAAGAATGTTTTGTATATTGATGTGTTAATTTTCATTATAGAATTGTGTTTTGTTGTGAGAATATAATAAAGCATCAAAACATATTATATACTCATGAATCAGTTATTCTTTAGTGATATATCCGTCTTAATTTTAGCAAGTCGAAAAAGCCTCTCCAATACAATAAAATGGTCAAGTTCGTCTTTTCTTGTTTGCTAATTTGTGTATTTTTTGACTTCTCCATCAACAAATCAAAGCGTTCTTGCATCTCTTTTGAAGCCCTTAACTCCAAAATTTTGGGGGTTCAAACAAGGCAATCAATCCTGCAATTTGGTCGTAAACTCCATAAACAGTTGTCATTGTCATAGCAATATCTTTTTCTGTGAATACTTTATACCTATTGGTAACAACTTCAAAAGTTCGGTTCTTTTTAATCTAAAAGTTTTCCGAGCTCTCGGAACAAGCTATGTTCAAATCACTAAAAACCTACCTCACCAAAGTCACATTCCCCTTCCTATCCACCACCATTTCCTCTCCACAGTCATTCACCACCGTTGCCTTCAAGTGCCAAACATACACACCCAATGCCGCTTCCTCAAAAGTATTCACTGAAACACCCTTCCAAGCCGCATCCACATCCCGACTACCAAAAACCTCCTTGCCCCAACGGTTGAAAATCATCAATTCATAATCCAAAAAAGCATAAGGAAAAACAGGGCGGAAAGAATCGTTTACTCCATCTTGATTAGGCGAAAAAGCATTGGGAAAACTCAAACTTTGATTCAATTCAGTTGGGGTCAAACATTCTTGGACAAGTGGCGGAATCGAACAAGTTACTATTGCAGGCTCACTATTCGCACAGTCAATTGCTCCCATTGCAGTCACTTCAATCGTCACTGCATCTGCTGCTGTTAGGTTTTCGATGGTGAAAGTCGTGGCAGTTTGGGAGAAATTGTCGGTGATTGCTCCACTCAAAACAATTTGGTATTCAGTTGCATTTGCGGATTCGTTCCAATTGAAGGTGAGGCTATTGTCCGTTATTTCTCCACATTCTACCAAAACCGCTTCCAAAGGTTCGACGACTTCCACCGTAGTTTGGACATCAAACATACAGCCATTTTGCTCCAAAATGTAGTTCACCAAATGGCTGCCTTCGCCCAATATTGCAGGCTCAAAAATAGTGGATTCATTGCCATTGACATAAAAAATGCCTCCATCCACATTTGCCGCCAAAGTCACCACTTCCTCATTACTACAATACATTGCCGCCAAATTGTCGATGCTCAAAACAATTGGGTCGCAGGCTTGCGCTGTACAAATTAAAGTGGAAGAAGGGCTATTTCCACAAGCATTGTCGTTCAATACTACCACTGACAATTCTACTGCATCTTCTGGATTCAAATCGGTGACTACAAAAGAATTATCGTTTGTAGTCGTGGTGATTGGGTTTTCGCCATTGACCGTATAAGTCACTTCAAAATCATAGCCAAGGACTTCGTTCCAATTGAAGGAAACCATGTCGGAAGCGACATCTCCACAAGTGATGGTGACGGCTTCTATCGGTGCAAGAACTTCAATGCTTGCATTTTCAGAATAAGAACAGCCTGTATTGAAGTCAGTGTATTCGTATTGAATCGTGTGAATGCCAATGCCAGTAGCAGCAGGATTAAAAAAGGTGCTGTTTTCAACACCATTTCCAAAGAAAGTGCCGCCCGCTGGCGTGGCAGTCAATTCAAAACTTGCCATATCACTGCAATAAATAGGATTCAAATTGTGGATTGTGATAAAGACAGGAGGGCAATCTGCAACATCACAAGTGCTGCTTCCAATGGTATTATCGCTACATATACTGTTTCCGATTGCCTCAACGGTGATGGTCACAAAATCGCCTGGAAATAAGCCATTCACTTCAAAATCAGTTCCGCTGATAGTAGAAAATATCGGGCTGCTGCCATTGATGGAATAAGAAATTTCATAATTTTCTGCTCCTTCAATAGGCGACCAATTGAAGTAAACCGCATCTATTGTAGTCGAACAAAACACATCAATATTAGGAGAGGATGCGCCGATTGTTAGGTCAATATCTTGGCTTGTGGGATAGGCGCAAGGTCCGCTTGGCATGAAAGTGACGGTAAAACTACCTGCACCGCTTGCCTCGACATCTATTGTGCCTGTGGAAGGGTCAATCACTCCGCCACCGCTTATGTTCCATGTCCCATTAGAGAAACCACCTTCCAGACTCGGTTGAACCGTATCTCCACTTCCTTCGCAGGTTTCAAAGGAAGAAGGTAAGGTAAAATCCACTATTTCAATAGGTAAAATGTCTATGACGGTGACGGAAAACTCGCCATTGGAACTCGAAAAATAGACTTCATGCGTACCAACACCAGATTGGTCAATAAAGATTTCGC
>JBMYXW010000101.1:0-3193 GCA_049608825.1 Chitinophagales bacterium | reverse complement strand
AGGGGCGATTGCCAAACCATCCGAACCCGAAAATAGATAGTCTAATGGAATACATCCAAAACTGTCTATAAAGGGTATAGCATCCGATTCATCTTCACAAAAAACCGTATTGGGATAAAGCGCAAATATTTCTCCAAAACCAGGCGGAGTAAAGGATAGGGAAATGGGAGGACAGGACAAATCCAGAGTAGGAATTGTAATAGTGGGGAAAAATCCGCCTGACTGACCACACCCACAATGACAATCTCCATTTTCACAAATCGGGTAGGTGGTAATCAAAGTATCGTTCACATATTCAATCTCATATTTCCACTGAATCCTATTGTTTAGCTCCAAAGGCTGTGAAAACAATTCTACAAGATTGCCGCTACCATCGTCTTCCCATGCGCTGAAAGTCACCGAATTGGGCCCTACATATTCAGCATCGGGTTGGATTATCAAAGTCGCAAAATCGTAAGGAGGAGGCAGTTGTGTGGTATCCTGCAAAGCCAAAAGACTGTCAGCATTGACCACATAATGCCATTGTCCAGCCCCTGTTGCGTAGGGAATATTAACCACCAAGGTATCGTAGCCCAAAAAGGTCGTATCGGGCTGACAAACATCTGGTAAATCTTCAAAAGAACAATTTCCACCTATTATAGCTTCACACCCCTCCAAGCCCTCCAATAAGGGCAGATAAATATCAAAGAAATTAGCCGAGACAATCACTGAATCCACATTTACCAAATCCCCTTGATTTCCTGTCCAATTCGCTTCACTGACCGAACATTCACCAGAGGTAATCACATTGATTGCAATATCAGCTTCACACTCTCCAAAAGGAGCTTGTGTAGTAGTTTCGTAAAGAACAGGACAACATTCCTGAATCAAATCCATACTCCAATTAAAAAGAGGAGGTGAATCAACCCCTGCAATTGTTAGGCTTGTACTGCAACCTTCGGCAGAACCTAGACACCCATAATCGACCTCCAATCCCACTTCTAAGTCGCCAGTAATTGCATTTCTGCTTGGGTCTTCAAAACCAATTTTTACTGTATCTACCTCCGAACATTCAGGCGTATTCATCGCATAAATAAAAGTGTAAGTTCCACATTCACTGACCGTCACCGAAGTTTCCGCACTGTTCGCATCTTCAAACTCCACAACTCCTGCACTTTCATCGCAGACAATCGACCAAGTTCCGCCTTCGGGCGATGCCACCAAAGTCGTAGTGAATCCACACAAAAGGGAATCTATTCCCACCATTGGAGGGCATTGAGCTTGCATCAAAACGCTGATTTGTAGGCATAAACAACCCACCCACAAAATTTGTAAAAATTGTCTCATGTTATTTTTATTTAATGTTTTTCTAATTATTTAGCTACGAATAGAGAACCAAAAGCTCCAACGGAGCGAAGTTTTCTAACATAGGGTTTTAGCCCTATGGAAGCACTAATACCTTCACACCCTCCGTTACCCTACCATCATCCTCCAATTGCAGCCAATACAAACCCTTCTGCAAATCCCGAACATCCAAATTCAAATCTCCTTTTTGTTCCAAAACAACCGCCCCATTCTTATCAAAAAGCCTCACATTCGAATCATTAGAAAAACCAACAGGAGGTGTGATATGCAACCAATCACGCACAGGATTGGGATAAAATTGTAATTGAGGCAATGTCGAATTTTCTTCAATAGCAGTCGATAAATTTTCAATTTCACCCACTTCAAAACGCAGATTTGGCAATTGCACCGCCAAAGGTTTTTGATTGGTATTCAAGAGTTTCACATTCTTCAATCTTACAATCATGGGAATTTTTGCACCGCTTTTGTCAATACTGCCCACCGAAAAAATACAGGCAATACTACACAATTCGCCACCTGTCGAAACGCCTTGATGGTCGTTTCTGACCATTGCCACATCCCACTCATAGCGGTTGTGTTCCTCCAATTGAAGACTGTCCAAAGTCAGCATATTCAAGCCTTTTTTGCCGATAGCAGAGTTGTTGTAAAAAATCACAGGGTCCTGAATCAGCACCGTATCTGGTACATTTGCCGCCACCAAAATCTCTATGGTCATCGAAACGCCTAAAACATCTTCAAAGGCAGGATGGTTTTCGTCCGTTCCAATGCGAAACATATATTCGTACCCTTCTTGAATCGTATCTATCAAGTTGGCGGTCAATTCCAAAGGAATCCCAAAACCTTCAATGGGCGACAATCCACTACCTGAAGTATTAAAGGAAACATGGTTTTGTTTGTAGTTTTGGCGAATCACATTCATATCCAACCAATTCACCTCCCCATCTCCATTTGCATCTGCAAAATGATGGTTAAGACCATTGTTAAATTCATACAGCCATTCTTCCGAAGCTTTCGGCAAAAAATCACTACTCGCACTTGCACGAGCCGAACCTCCAAAATTGTATGCCATACCGACTGCCAACAAATCGTGGTGATTCACCTCGCCATTGTTGTCCGTATCTCCCGCCCAAATGCTTTCTCCTTTCCACGTTTCGATGTAAAATTCACCAGCCGCAGAAGCCTGTCCATCAATCATCAAATAATAGATTTGATTGGGTTTTGTTTGCAGTGTTGCCAAAGCCTGATTACTCATTGAACTCATATTGTCGTTGCAAATCAATAGCTCCAATTCTCCACAAACTCCTTCATAAACAGCAATCTGTGCATCCTTCAAACCGTTCTCTACATCCGCCCCATTGTCGTGAATGTAAAAACTATACACTTCTCCATCTCCTTCAAAAACATGCCACAACAAATTATCCAAAGAAGCATCTTCAAAACAAACCGCCAAAGTTTGTGCCTCGACAGGATTGCCCATATTTTTGTTGTTGAAAGGACCGATAAACTCCGAAGCTGCCATTGAAGGAAGCGAAAAAGGTTCTGCCAATCGGCATTTGTTGTGGTCAAAATGAACACTTTTACTCTGCAAATTCAAATCGCTTGCCGCCTCGTTGGTCACGCTACATTGATAATCACCTGCTCTGGTCACGATGTAAAAATTCTCAGTAGAAGTTTCTTGCCATTGACCATTTCGATACCAATGATAACGATTGCTGGGAGAATTACCTGCCGACATATACAAAACATCATCCGTCGTTTGTATCAAATCAATGGCGTTTTGTGGTGCATATCTGAAAGCCGCAAAAAGTGGGCTGTTTTGTTGTACTTCAATGTTTTCCTCCAAACCATC
>JBMYXW010000100.1:0-8074 GCA_049608825.1 Chitinophagales bacterium | reverse complement strand
GTAGAAATATTCCCTTCAATCCGCCCTCAATGCCCAAAGAAACTGATAAAGTAGCTTGGGTTTTAACCCGAGTAAATTCTTCGATAATGAGAAAACAGAATATAAAAATAGAAATCTGTGCAAACTCCCTTCAATCCGCCCTCAATGCCCAAAAAGCAGGAGCAGATAGGGTAGAACTATGCGATAATCTTTTTGAAGGAGGCACTACACCAAGTGCTGCAAGCATTCAATTAGCGAGAAAGTACCTAACAAGCACAGAATTATTTGTATTGATTCGCCCAAGAGGAGGCCATTTTTGTTACAACGAGATAGAAATGGAGGTCATGTTGGCGGACATTGAATTTGCAAAACAAACAGGAGTCGATGGAGTTGTTTTGGGTATATTGCAGTCGGATGGTCGAATAGACATAGAACGAACTCGGCAATTGGTTGAAGCTGCCAAACCTTTAGAAACTACTTTTCACAGAGCTTTTGATGTGTGTGCCAATCCCTTTGAAGCATTGGAGCAAATTATTGATTTGGGAATTGACCGAATTCTGACTTCTGGGCAAGAACAAACAGCGATATTGGGAGCGAATTTTATTCAACAATTGGTAAAACAAGCCACCAACCGCATTGTAATTATGCCAGGAGCAGGCATTAATGCACAAAATATTGTAGCATTGCAGCAAATCACTCAAGCCAAAGAATTTCACCTTTCGGCAAAAGCATTGACCAAAAGCCGAATGATTTTTCAAAACGAAAAAGTAAATTTTGGTGGAAAAGTAGCTATTCCAGAAAGGGATTATTTTGAGAGCAGTCTGGCGAAAATTAAAGAACTTAGGAATATATGAAAACAGTTCACATAGAATTTATCTCCGATTTTATTTGTCCATGGTGTTATTTGGGCAAAGCACGTTTGGAGCGTGTCAAGGCTACAATAGCGGATGAAATTCGGCTGGATATTGACCTCAAACCCTATATTCTGTATCCGCACATTCCAAAAGGAGGTTTACCCAAATCCGACTTTGCGACCAAAACAAAACCAGGAATGGGAAAAAGTTTGAGAATGGAAGCTGAAAAAGAAGGTATTCACTTTAATTACAAATACATTGAACGGATTCCGAACAGCTTGGAAGCACATCGTTTGGTGGCTTTAGTGAAAAACAATACTTTGAAGTATGAATTGGCAAAAAAGATTTTTTATGGATATTTTGAAGAAGGTCAAAATATTGAAGACTCTGTTTATTTACTTCAACAAGCACAAATAGCAGGTGTCAGTAAGGAAACTTGTTTGCAGTTTAGTGAGAGCAATTTAGGGGCGGAGGCAGTACAATTAGCTATTCTCCAAAGCAAAAAAGAAGAGTTTATCAATATTGTTCCTTCAATGAAATTAGACCACAAATTTTTAATATCGGGGCTGCAATCCGCAGAAGTATTGGAGAAATACATTCGACGAGCGGCACATCTTCAATTTAAAGAATAAAACATATTGAAAATACCACAATGTTTTTTGGATAAATGCGTAGGTTTGCAGCCTAAGTATCTTTGATTATTCAAAATAGAAAGGGTAAATACACACAATATGATGAATAAGGAATCCCCCAACTATAAGTGGTATGTACTCATAGTATTGACTCTTGTGTATATGTTCAATTTTATTGACCGACAAGTGATTGTGATTCTCCAAGAATCTATCAAAGCAGACTTGGAATTGAGTGATACGCAGTTGGGTTTGATGACGGGCTTGGCATTCGCAGCCCTGTATGTGGTGATAGGCATCCCAATTGCTCGATTAGCGGATAGAAGCAATCGCAAAAATATTCTAACCTTTAGCCTTTTATTTTGGTCTTCTATGACTGTTCTTTCTGGACGGGCAATGAATTTTTTCCAGCTTTTATTGGCAAGAATAGGAGTTGGAGTTGGAGAAGCGGGATGTACCCCTCCTGCTCATTCGATTATCTCTGACTATTTTCCTCCTCAAAAACGAGCCACCGCTATTTCCATTTATACAACGGGGATTTACTTGGGCATCTTAATGGGTTTTGTAGTAGGTGGATTGCTCGCCAAAAATTATGGGTGGCGAATAGCACTCTATGTATTGGGAATTGCAGGGATGTTGTTTTCCCTTGTAGTATATTTTACAGTCAAAGAACCCATAAAAGGACAACAAGACCATGAAAATGAAGCCCAACAGAAGGATATTTCATTGAAGGAAGGACTTCGTATTTTGATGGCTAACCAAACATTTCGATACCTATCTTTGGCTATGGGCTTTCAAGCATTTTATAGCTATGGACTCAACAATTTTTTACCCGCCTTTCTGCAAAGGGTACACCAAATGGAGTTGATAGATATAAGCATCATTCTCGGATTGGCAATTGGCTTAGGAGGAGGATTGGGTGCTTTTTTTAGCGGTATTTTAGCAGACCGATTGCGTCATAAAAGTTTGCGTTGGTATCTTTGGATTCCTATGCTGTCTTGTTTTGTCAATATTTTTCCTTCTTTATTATTCTTTTTTTCCAATGAATCCTCTGTTGTCATAACCGCCATTTTTTTTGTAGGATTTCTCAGTCCTATGTATATTGCGCCTTCAATTGCGGTATCACTTAGTTTGGTCAATGCAAAAATGAGAGCTTTTACCTCTGCTATTGTGATATTTGTATTGAATTTCATAGGCTTAGGTTTTGGCCCATTGATAGTAGGTGTCATTAGCGATGCTTTGATTCCTCAATACGGTGATTTGAGTCTAAGGTGGGCATTTTGTGTTACATTGATTCCCGTTTTGATTTCCGTTGGATTGTTTTACAAAGCCTCTACTTATTACGAAGATGACATGAAATAGTAGCTTGGACTTTAGTTCGAGTAATATATAATAGTTAAAAATAAACATTTCATAAGATGAGATTAGCAAACAAAGTTGCCATCGTAACAGGTGGCGCAAGGGGTATTGGCAAAGCGATTGCCGAATTGTTCGCCAAAGAAGGAGCAACTGTAGTAATTTGGGATTTGTTGGATGTTGGTAAAGAAACGGCTGAAGGGATTCAAGTCAATGGAGGTAAAGCTACTTTTCAGAAAGTATCTGTAACCGACAAAGCACAGGTGGAAGCGGCTGCCAAGCAGATATTTGAAGAAAATGGCCGTTTGGATATTCTTATCAACAATGCAGGTATTTTGAGAGATAAGACACTCTTGAAAATGAGCGATGAGGAATGGGCGGCTTCTATTAGCGTCAATTTGACTGGTGTGTTTTACTGTACCCGTGCCGTAGTACCTTACATGCAGCAAAACCAATATGGTCGCATTGTTTCGGCTTCTTCAACGACAGGTTTGAGAGGAAATTATGGTCAAACCAATTATGCTGCTGCAAAAGCAGGTGTAATTGGCATGTCCAAAACAATGGCTGTAGAGTTGGGCAAATACGGGATTACTTCAAATGTGATAGCTCCTGGCTACACAATGACAGATATGACTGCTACAATTCCAGAAGAAATCAGCAAAGGATTCATCAAGCAAATTCCTGTGAGAATGGCAGCCGAACCGATTGACATCGCTTATGGTTATTTGTATTTGGCTTCAGAAGAAGCTCGTTTTGTGTCGGGTATTGTGTTGCCGATTGATGGCGGAGTGACAAGGTAAATGATACTTTAAATGTTTTTTGGCTAATACAACTAAAATTAAATTTCATCCCATAGGGAACGGGTAGCTGTTTAGCAGTTATAGAGGTGCAAATCAAAGGTCAAATATCCTCTATCGTACATCATCTATCCATATTATTCGAGAATCGTTTATGAGCGATTCATCAGATGGATTTAAGAGGTAGGATTACATGATTTGTGAGGTTTGATTTCAAAGCAAAATATAAATGCTACAACTACAAGGCAATCAAATCGTCTTACGAGACTGGATAATAGAAGACTTACCCATTTACAAATATTGGCAAACCAAAGATTTGGAGTGGAAAAACTGGGATGGACCTTATTATCCTTTGACAAGCCTAGAAAACTTGGAGAAAGAATTGAAGGATAGAAGAAGAAAAATACTTCAACAAAGTTTCCCACAACCTCGCAAACGTTTGGTCATTGCAGCTAAAAATACCAATCAACTTCTCGGAACAGTCTCTTGGTATTGGCAAAGTCAAGAAACAAATTGGTTGAGCAATGGTATTGTACTTTTTGACACCCAAAATCGCAGCAAAGGCATGGGTTTTGAAGCCTTGGGGCTTTGGAATCAATACCTCTTTGACCATTTTCCCAATATCGTTAGACTGGATTTACGTACTTGGTCAGGAAATATCGGTATGATGCGATTGGCTGAAAAACTGGGATATACATTAGAAGCCCGATTTCGTCAAGCGAGAATCATAAAAGGTGAATACTTTGACAGTATTGGTTATGGAATCTTGCGAACAGAATGGAACGAGTTGTATGCCAATGGTTTTGAGGTGAAATCTTTGGAGTGAAACGGAAAAGGTGTTATCTCAAAACCGACTCCAAACCCGATAAAAAGATTACATCTCTATTTAGACTTTTGAAGTTTTGTTTTAACATTTTTTCATTCTGATAAAAATCAACAATCTTCAAAGGATAAACTTCAAAAGTCTTTACTCTGCCTAACCTCACTTCAGTTCCTCCTTCAAAATCTCTACAAACCGATAGACATCTTCAAAAGAATTGTAAAGCGGAACAGGCGCAACCCGTATCACATCAGGTTCTCGCCAATCTGCAATTACTCCTGCTTTGGTAATTTGGTTGAAAAGCGTTTTATCCGCATCTTGCACTTGAATAGATAATTGACAACCACGCTGTTTAGAGTCACGAGGCGTAATGATTTTGATGCGGATTTCGTTCATTTCGTCAATCAAAAACTCCAAATACCCCGTCAACTTCACCGTTTTCGCTCGCAAATTTTCCATACCAGCCTCCATAAACACCTCCAAAGAAGCCTTGATAGCCGCCATCGACAAAATCGGAGGATTACTCAATTGCCAAGCTTCGACCCCAGGAATTGGGTCAAAACCATCTCGCATCCCAAAACGAGTTTCCTTGTTGTGTCCCCACCAACCTTCAAAACGAGGCAAAGTTTTATCGTGAGCATGGCGTTCATGCACAAAACATCCGCCCAAGCTACCTGGACCAGAATTGATGTATTTATAACTGCACCAAACCGCAAAATCCACTCCACTTTCGTGCAAATTCAAATCCACATTTCCTGCACCATGAGCGCAGTCAAAACCCACCTTGCAGCCTTTGGCGTGACCGAGTGCTGCAATACGCTTCATATCAAAAAACTGTCCCGTATAATAATTCGTATTGCCAATCATTATCAAAGCAATCTCCTCCCCCTCAGCTTCAATCACCGCTTCAATATCTTCCATCCGAATACATTCTTCTCCTTCTCTTGCCTTCAATTCTATCAAACTTTCGGCTGGGTCAAAACCATGAAATTTGATTTGGGAAGCCACCGCATATTTATCTGATGGAAAAGCGTCAAATTCAATCAAAATCTTGTGTCGCTTGGCAGTTGGGCGATAAAAAGACACCATCATCAAATGCAAATTCACCGAAAGCGTATTCATCACTACTACTTCAATGGGCTTTGCACCTACAACTTCTGCGATGGCTTCAGTCAAAAATTCGTGGTAAGGCAGCCAAGGGGTTTTGGCGTGAAAATGCCCCTCCACTCCATGATTCTCCCAATCCTTCAATTCCTGTTCGATTGCGGCACGGGTACTTTTGGGCTGCAAACCCAATGAATTTCCACAGAGATAAATGAAGGGTTCCCCGCTTTTTTGAATAGGTAAATGGAATTTTTGGCGAAAAGACTTCAACGGGTCGTTTTCGTCCATTTTCTGGGCAAAGGATAAGGTATTTTGGAATTGTGTCATGGTTTTCTTTTTTTGGCTACAATAATAAGGAATCGAAACCAAAAGCGGACAGGTTTTGTTTTGAAATGGTATAGTTTAAAAATGGGTGGCTTATGATAACTACAATTGAATCAATCAAAACGATAGAAATGGCATTTAAGGAATGGACAACACAGGCTTTAATGGAAAAATTTGGTTTGCAGCTTTTCTTTCACGAATACAAAAAAGAGAAGGGTTCTGCAGACGACCCAATTGGGCAATTGTTGGCTGCAATGATGGTTGGACAAAAACTAAACGACAACCAAAAACCTGTTTATGGTGCGTATGTGGTAGGACGAAACTGGTTTTTTGTGGTTTTGGAGGGAAAAAAATATTGCATTAATAATAATTTTTCGGTGACTCAAAAAGATGAGTTAGAGGGGATTTATCGGAATTTGGTGGCAATAAAGGGAATTATTGAAGAGGAGTTGGTGTAAAGAATCTGTCAAAGAGTATTGTAAAAACTCACTATATCCGCATTATCAGGCAAACCCGCTACTTGCCCATCTCCCAATTCCACAATTATCCAATCGCCGCCCACTTTTTTTGCAATATCCATCGTAAAAAAACGGCTTTGAATAGTGGGAATCAATTCTTTGAAGCGAGTCAAGTCAGGTTGAACATTTTCATAATCACCTTCATCCCAATAGTTGAATTGAGCAATAATTTCTCCGTCTTTTATGAATAGTCGAAACTCTTTGGTCAAAGGCATACCGCTTTTAGAATGAGTAGTCAATTGCTCCAATTCTACAAATTCTCTGAAAACCAGCCCTTCATTCAAATCATCCCCTTGCAGTTCTAAAAAACGTTTCACCACTTTCTTTACCTGTTTTCTGTCACTTGCATCGGGAATAAAGCAAGCTTCTGTCCAATAATGCTTTTGGGATTTCACATAATCTTTGACAATAATCGATGAATGCCCAAATACTTCTAATTCAGCATTGAAGTCTGCAATATCAAATTCACCATTCAATTTTTTGAAAATTGTTTTGGGCGTAAAGGCTTCAATTGAAGTGTAGGAATTGGGAAGGTAATGACAAAATTGATATTGGTCGGGAGTATTGATGAGTTGAATATTTCTTTGCAACAATGCTTCATAAAGGGCTTTGTATTCAAAGGGTTTGAGCATCCAACCTCGGTAAATAGCTTGCTTCAACTCGATTGAAGGCTTTATTCGTTTCAATGCGATATGCAGGTTTCCTTCCTTCAATGCTTCAAAGCTAATAAGTGAAACATTGAAGCCAATTTCCTTTGATGTTTTATATTCGTTTCTATATGTTTCATCAACCTCTACTGGAGAAAATCCGTTATCGCAGAAGAGTACGACTGACGGGGGACGATAGACGGCTGACGGAGAGCGCATAGAAATTATTTTTTCTTTTTTGATTTGATTAAATTTTTCAGTGAAGCTCTGATTTTTTCAGTTTGGTCTTCTAGCTTTTCAAAAGTTTTATCATTCAAATAACCTATTCTATGAGCAATATGTAATTGAGTAATTACCTCTGCTGAAGAACCTTTAGCGACATTCAAAAAATAAATTGCTTCCTTATCTGTTCTTCGTTCATCTCCCTCGGCAATATTTGAAGCAACAGATACCGCTGCTTTCTGAATTTGTCCACATAGTCCATAGTCTTGAGCAAAAGGCTTTTTGCGAGTAACAAAATAAATATTTGCGGCTAAATTGACTGCATCTTGCCAAACTCTAAGCTTCTTAAAATTCCCCATGAAAGTATTGATTTTTAGTGTAAGAAATGTTTTTTTAAATGTGTTTCGTCCACCGTCAGTCGTCAGTCGTCAGTCGTCAGTCGTCCAGCGACTTCATCTCCAAGCCATTTCAATACGTTTTTATTCCAAATATCTTCGTGTTGTTGTTGGGTAATAATCCCTTCTTCTAAAGCCAAATCCAACAATTTTCCAGGGTAAGAAGATTGTGGTAAACTCTCCATTTCGCCAAGCGGATAAGGGTCATCCAAGCCCATAATGATTTGGTCTGTACCCTGTTGACGTTTGACCATCAAATCAAAAGAAAAAGTATCGTGTACCAAAGTATCGAAGTAAATATTGGGGTGTCCAATTGCTTTTCGAGGATGAGTTTTGTTTTCAAATAAGTCGGGTCTGCCATCAAAGCCTTGAATCCTACGTCCCAAATTGATTTGTGCCAATTGACCACCATGTGCAAAACATACACGA
>JBMYXW010000099.1:7868-8074 GCA_049608825.1 Chitinophagales bacterium | reverse complement strand
GCACTTCGGAAGTTGTGTAGCAAGGTTAATTTTATAAATGTTGTTGGAGAATGTAAAGATGCTACTGAGGCTCTAATACAACTTCAAAATAAGAAGATTGATTTGATTTTTTTGGACATCAACATGCCAAATATGACAGGCATTGAGTTTGTTCGAACTATACGACAACTTCCTCAGGTTATTTTTTCTACTGCTAATAAAGAATG
>JBMYXW010000099.1:0-7858 GCA_049608825.1 Chitinophagales bacterium | reverse complement strand
AATATAACAGATTATTTAATCAAACCAGTTTCTTATCCTCGGTTTTTGAAAGCTGTTGATAAAGCCAAGGCAATTCACAAAAACTTGAAATCTTCTATTTCTACTTCTAATTCTTCATTTGAGACGGAATTAGATATATTGTTTTTGAAAGAGGACGGGAGGTTTACCAAACTGAATATGGTAGATATTTTGTGGATAGAGTCGGTGGGGGATTATGCAAACTTTATTACTCTCAAACAAACTCATACTGTTCATTCAACTTTGAAAAAAATTGAAGAGCGGCTTCCCTCCAAAAAGTTTCACAAAATCCACCGCAAGTATATTATTAACCTCAATAAAATTGTGGACATTGAAGATCATTCTGTACTGATAAAAGACAGACTTCTTCCGATTAGTCGACGGAATAAACCTTCCTTAATGGAAAAATTGAATTTTATTTAAAAATAGGGAATTGTTCCTTTTCTTTAAGCAAAATCTTGACATTAGTAGGAAATTTTGTTAACGGTTGAGGGAACTACCAACTTCCACCACCGCCACCGCCAAAACCGCCACCACTGAATCCACCGCCACCACTCGAAAAACTTCCACCGCTTCCGCCATAACTGCTGCTACCACCACTATTTTCGGGATAGGATACAAAGGTATTACCGATTTGTTTCATGCTATTGCTGAGGCTATCCATAAATACGCTGGTATTGAAGTGGTCGTAATTGCCTTGATACCAATTAGGTTCAGGGGGTTGAATGCTCAGTCCTTCAAATTGGGATGCCCATTTTTCGGTTAAGTCAAAGACGATGGCATAAGGCAAGGTTTTATCAAAATAAGTAGGATCTTCTTTGAGAAAGGTTTCGAGTTTGTGAGATTCTGCACTTTTGACAAACTCTCGAAAGCCTGCCAATTTTTTGTAGGCATCCATTCCGACAGGTGCTTTTTTTGGCATAATGCGTCCGAAAACCAAAAGTAGAATACCTGTTATCAATACGGTGATTCCTATTTCTGTTAATTGCAAAGGATTGCCCGAACCATAACCAAAGATGGAAGCAAAAATACCTCCTATCAAAGCCATTATTCCAAAAACAAGCATTGCAGTGCCACAGCCTCTTGTTCTGGGTACATAAAAGGTGCGTTTTTTGATTTGTGTCTCCAATTCCTCTCTTGCTTGCTGCATTGTTTTGTAGAACTTCGAGCTTAGACTACTCAGTAGAATAGTGTCGCCTTTTTTGAAAATCCCATTGAAGAGTGTGTGTTCATAAGCGTGAGCATTGACGGGTAAGTTACTGATTTTGTGAAACTCAAAGTCAATTTCTTCTGACAATCCCAAGAATTTCGACTCTCGAATTTCTTTGATTTTTAAGTGTCCATGTGATGCCCAGTAGGGGATGAGTGCCAGCAAATCTCGGTCGTGTAGTTTGTCATCAATCAAAATGCCCGATTCGGCGGGAGTGAGTTCGGAAGGAGGATGATATTGAGTTGTTATACTGAATTCTTCGTCTTTGCCTTTTCGCAGCCATAGCTGATAAATACCTCCAAGTATTAAGAAAGGCAATAATAATATCCAATTGTTTTTCCAAAGTAAGTCGAACCATCCTTTCCAACTATTCACAAAATATCCATCGGGAACATAAATGTCATAATCTAAATATTCTCGTTGAAGTATCGGGTCTTTGGTGTTGATGACCACGGTATTGAGGTCAATGCGACTTTTTTCAATAGCTCTTGTTTTTCCATTTCCCTTTACAATTGCCTCGACTTTAGAGCCACTTCTGCCTTCTGGAAAATGAATAGTAATTGTGGCACTTTCTATTGGTTCTCGCAAATTTGTACTCAAAGGGCTGTACCATTGTAGGTGTTTAGGTTTGTTTTTTGCAGCCAAAAAATTACCATAAGTTTCATATTCGATGTTGTAGATTTGTTCTGTGCCTAGTTTAACGTCTTTTGTATCGAAGTAAAAAGATTGAGAAGACGAGTTTAAATTTATATTTTCCCCCTTCACATTTTTCAATAAATAGGTATATTCTCCTCCAATGATTTTGGGTGTAGATAATGGATTTTGCCAAGGGATAGTTGGTTCGAGTTCTCTATAAATGGGGTAGGTTGGCTTCAAAAAATGAAGGATATAGGTCTCTCTAACCTTTGCTGTTCCATTGTCTGAGAATGTAATATCTGCATCCCACTTTTTGAGGTAATAATCGTCTGCAATAACCGACATGGGGAGCGATTTTCTTTCGATATAGCCATCGGGTAAAGCCAAAGCAACCGAAACTCCTTCTCGTATATCAAGCTTTCGTTGGCTTTCACCCTGCAATACCAGGCCGTCAAATGACTCGATATAAGCCGTATCTGTTGCACCTAATTTTCCTGCAAAAACTCGATAAGATTGTTGTGGATTTGGTACAGGTTTGGGTAGTGAAATCCGAAAGGAGGATTCATTGATAGGTACATTCCATTCTGTTCCAATGACATTCCAATAAAATTCGCTGTGATGCGAAAAATGATTGATGACATTATAGACTTTGTAGTGAATCTTGTATTGTTGTTTTCCTTCAAGAAATTTGTCTGCCGTCCCGATGCGAATATTCAAAAAACCTTCACTGTCCACCTCTTTGTATTCCCAACCTTCTACACTGATACTGTCCACATAAATATCGTACACCAATCCTTCTCTTTTTGCTTGTTGTGTGTTTTGTGGCAGGTCGTCTATTTTGTAATTGACTGGAATAGAGCGAAAAATACCTCTTTGCTGCTGCGTAAAAAATACATCAATGGTTTCATGGACCCAAAAACTACCATCGGTTTGTAGCTCAATTTGGACATCGAGATTTTCGATGTAAAAGTATTCGGCTGCAAAAGAGGATAGAGTACAAAAGAAAGCTAAGGTTAGGGTAAAGATTGCGTTTCTCATTGTAGGGAGTATGGTTGCGATTGGATAAAAGTTAAATATAGGAAAAAAAAAGACGCAAGACAAAAGAATAAATCTTATGTCTTACGTCTTTTATATTGCATCTAAATTATTTTCTTAAAAATGAACTTGAACATTCTCACGTTCATGCTTTTCTACTTCAAAATATTCATAGGCATTGAAGTTGAACATACGTGCAACAATCATAGACGGAAAGGTTTCGACAGCATTGTTGAAGTCTCTCACGATTGCATTGTAGTATCGACGAGCATTTTGAACATCGTCTTCAATATTGCCCAACGTTTCCTGCAATTGAAGGAAACTCGTATTGGCTTTCAATTCTGGATAACTTTCCACTACCAACATTACCTGCTTCAATGCACTTGTCAGCATTGTTTCGGCTTGTGCTTGTGCTGCTACACTGTTACTTGGAATATTTACTGCGGCATTTCGTGCTTGTACGACTTTCTCAAAAGTACCTTCTTCGTGTTTGGCATATCCTTTTACAGTCTCTACCAAGTTGGGAATGAGGTCGTAGCGGCGTTTGAGTTGAACGTTGATATCGCTCCACGCACCTTCAAGGCGGTTGCGAAGTTTGACCATATTGTTGTACATACCCATCAAAACGATGCCTGCCACAATCAATACAATAATAGGAAGAATCATGTTATTTCATGTTTTTAGTGAATAAAAAAGGGGCTTCATCTGCCTAAGATAAGGATTTTTCTGCAATTCTAATAAGATTTTTCTATCCCTATCTATAAAGTGCATTTTTATAACAAGGAATCAACATTATAGTTTTACTCTAAATACAGCACAAAACAATATTTTCGTTACATATCTAAAGCTTCTGCTTGTTCAACCAATCGGATAAATTCGGCTCGATAACCCAATTTGTCTTCCCCTTTCGCACGATTCGCCAATCGTTTAACCAATTTGTATGAACTTTCGCCTTTGTTTTCCGAATCTCGGAGTATCATCCCAAAACTTGCTACGGCAGCCGAAAATGGTAAGTTATTGGAGACTATGCCTTTTGAGCTTTCTTTGACGGGGTGGACAATCAAGCGACTCGTTGTAGCATCAGGAGCTTTGTAGCGAAATTTGACGGTCAGCCATTCGTCCGTTTCCATAGCCGAAGGTTTGATGTCTGTTTTTTGGTATTTGAGGGCATCAACCGAAGCCGTTGGTTCGTTGGAATCGGCAGGAACGATTTCGTAGAGAGCTGTCACCGAATGACCTGCACCCAATTCTCCCGCATCTTTGGTATCGTCATTGAAGTCTTCTGTCCGCAACATTCGGTTTTCGTAACCAATCAAACGGTAGGATTTTACCTTTGCAGGGTTGAATTCGATTTGCAGTTTTACATCTTTGGCAATCGTAAAAAGCGTTGCACCGATTTCATTGACCAATACTTTTTTAGCTTCCATAATATTGTCAATATAGGCATAGTTTCCGTTCCCTTTATCCGCCAATTGTTCCATGCGGGCATCTTTATAATTGCCTGTTCCAAAACCTAAAACGGTCAAAAAGACACCAGATTTCCGCTTTTCTTCAATCATTTTGACCAAGGATGCTTCTGAAGATGCACCCACATTGAAGTCACCATCGGTCGCCAAAATGATGCGGTTGTTGCCGTTTTTGATAAAGTTTTTCTGTGCTTCTTTGTATGCCAGTTGAATACCTGCGCCACCTGCTGTTGAGCCGCCTGCGCTGAGTCTTTCTATTGCCTGCAAAATTTTGCCTTTTTCGTCAAAAGAAGTAGAGGGCAACACCAAACCTGCTGCTCCTGCATAGACTACAATCGCTACTCGGTCATTTGGACGCATTTCATTGACCAATAGGTGTATGGCTTTTTTCAATAAAGGCAATTTGTCGTAATTGTTCATCGAACCCGATACATCCAACAAGAAAACGAGGTTGTTGGGCGGTAATTCTTGAATGTCCATTTTTTTGCCCTGCAATCCAATGTGAAGTACTTGATGCTCACCATTCCATGGACATTTGTCAATCTCGGTTGTTATCGAAAATGGGTGTCCATCTTTGGGTTGTGGATAATCGTAGGTGAAATAGTTGATAAACTCCTCAATGCGAACCGAACCTGCTGGCGGAAGGGTGTGACTGCTAATAAATCGGCGCATATTGCTGTAAGAAGCGGCATCTACATCAATCGAAAAAGTCGACAATGGATTCTTGGTGGCTTCCAAAAATGGGTTTTCAGGAATATCACTGTATTCTTCGGTATTGTGTTTGGAATCTTTTAAAAAGTCATCCGTATCTATATCGGGTTTTGACTCTATACTTGGTTTTGCAGGAGGGGGAGGTGGCATATTTCCAGGAACTTTTTTTGCTGTCTGCCTTATTTCTTGCTGTGCATAAGGTTGAGATTTTGATTCTCCTACTGCAGGTTGGTCTTGTGGAGCGTAAACAGTTTTGTCACTACTTGAAGAACTATGACAGCTTACCAAAAAAACTACTACAAAGAGCAATCGGGTGATTTTTAACAATTCGATTAGATTTTTCATATTGATAAAAGGTTTTGTGAAACAATGCTTTGGAATTGTTTCGGAGTTTATAATGATGATTTAAAACTAAATTTTTAGTTCGTTTTTAGTAAAAAAATAAAGTCTATTCTTAGAACTTCAATCCGTGATTTTGAAACAATCACCATCTATTTAGTTGTATTTGAATGGATGGTGAGCTTCAAGGCGGTTTCATTATTAAAGATGCCGAAAGATTTAATAATGGTGTCTGTGTAGTTTTTTTCTTGGAGAGACAAATGGAAGTAAAATCTCTGTCCTTCAAAATACTATCGAATCAAGAGGTGTATTTGTGTTTCAAAATTGAAGAAAAAACAAAAAAATAATTTTCACCTGCTAACCTTTTCCACAAAAGAGGCACTATTCAACAAAAGGCGGTTGTTTTATCCGCATTGTTAAAAAATCATTTCTAACCTCTTTTAAGTTTTTTTGAATCATGAAACACTTCAATTATTTACACACCCTTACTTGCTTCGTTCTATTTGTTTTTTTGTGCCTCACAAGCCCTTCTTCCTTCTCGCAAACTTCTACCCATAAAAAGGGAGATAAAATTGAAGTAAAGATGAGTATTGACGGGAAAGAAGCTTGGGTAGAAGGAATAATCGAGAGTATAGAGTCTAATGGCTCTTACAAAGTACAGCTGGTGAGCAATCCAATTTTTAGCAGTAATTCGGTAAGAAAAATATCTACACCGCAAGCCAATAATTCAAAACCTGCCACGGGGGGAGGGCAAACTGGCGGTGCAAAACCTGCAGGAAATGGCACACAAACAAACAACTCTAAACCTGCAGGACAAGCAGCAAACGCACCTGTAACTTACAAAGCCAAGGATAAAGTCGAAGTGGAGATACTTTACAAAGGCAAAAAGATTTGGGTAGAAGGAACTTATAATCAAAAATTTAAGGAAAAACACTTGGCTCAATACAAGCATGCCTTTGGAAGTGGAAATAGTTTCTTTGAAGACAAGCAAATTCGACCTTTTACAGGCAATATAACGAACTTGAATGCTGGTGCTGGAACTGGAGGAGGAAATTCAAATACCAATAATAATGCAGCAGGTGGAAATACTGGCAAGACCAACCCCTACACAAAAGGGGAGAAAGTAGAAGTTTGTTTGGAAGATTGTGGAGATGCTACAAAGGCTGTTTGGGTCGAAGCAACTTATGACAGATATGTGAATGTCTCGAATATGAAAGGGCATTTAGCTGCATGGAACACTGGTATGGGTTCGGGTACAAAAGCTTTTGAAGATTCGTCTATCAGGAAATCGACAGGTAAATTGAAAGGCGGTAACCTAACGGCAGATGTAGCAGATGCAGCAACGATAAAACTTTCAAAATTGGAGAATGAAATCATTGCAGAAATCAACCTCATGCGAAAAGCTCCTTTGAGTTATGCCAACAACTTACAGAAAATATTGGATAGAGAGAAGGACTATTACATCAAAAGTGTGGGCGATAACTACAACTTCAAAACTTCAGGCGAAAAACCCAATAGATACAGTGGGGCAGAAAAAGCCATTCACCAAAAAGACATCGAAGACTTGATTGCCTTGCTTAAACAAAGAGCTGCTACTCAAAAAGCAGATCCCTCTAAGATGAAACAATTGAAGAAGAATGACTTATTAACCCAAGCTGCAAAAACTTTTTCGGGCGAATTCACTTGTGATGCTGCCGCCAAACTTGTAAAATGTCAAGCCAAGTTCCCCAAGGATGCTTCAAAGGCAAAATCAATGGCAAATAATTCACACATAGATTGCGACTGCAATGGCCCAATGGAAAGGGCAAATGCCATCAAGTATGTTGGAAATGGAATCAACGAATGTCTCTTTCCTTGTGGCAAACAAACTGCAAAAGGAACAGTCTTGGGATTTTTGATTGATTATGGTGTATCCAACAAAGGACACCGCCTCAATTTGACCCACAAAAACACAACCGAGATAGGTGTTGGTTCTTCTTACGATGCCAAAACGGGCTGCATCCGAACGGTTATCAAATGTGGCTACAATTAAAAATGTGCTGTACAGGCTAAAATTGATAAGGTTTTTTCAGAGGGTAGCAAGCTTCGGTTTGTTGCCCTTTTTTTTATGATGGTCAAAACCTTATTTTTGTTCTATCAAAATATCAGAACCTTTATGGACATCAATGGAAAACCTCATCGCACAATCTGGCTTCACCCCAAAAACAACACCGTTTTTCAAATCATTGACCAACGATATTTGCCACATCGTTTTGTGATTGCAGACATCGCCACTGCAAAAGAAGGCGCAATAGCTATCAAAGAAATGTGGGTTCGAGGTGCACCACTCATTGGAGCAACAGCGGGATACAGCATGTATTTGGCTGCTTTGGAAGCCAGCAAAAGTGATGATTTTGAAGCCTATATGGAAAGTGCTGCAAAAATATTATTGGCAACTCGTCCA
>JBMYXW010000098.1:7847-8094 GCA_049608825.1 Chitinophagales bacterium | reverse complement strand
AAACCATCGACAAGCATGGAAAACGCATTGACAGCATCATCAAAAATATGCTGCGTCATTCACGAGCCGAAAGTGGTGGAAAAAATTCTGTGGACATCAACGCACTCATCAAACAATATCTACAACTTTCTTATCACGGATTTAGAGCCGAACACAAAACCTTCAATGCAAACCTCAAACTGCAATTAGATGACAAAATAAAAAGCATTCGCTTGGTTCAACAAGACATAGGACGTGCTTTGCTCAA
>JBMYXW010000098.1:0-7837 GCA_049608825.1 Chitinophagales bacterium | reverse complement strand
GCTCAATATCATTAACAATGCGCTTTATGCTACTCAAAAAAAAGCAAAACGCTTAAAAGAGGATGGAATCAAAGACTACAATCCAACTATCTGGATCAGTTCGGAAGTGAAAGACGAAATGATTGTTATCAAAGTCAAAGACAATGGTTTGGGAATTCCATCCGATATCAAGGAGCAAATTTTCAATCCTTTTTTCACCACCAAACCTGCTGGCATAGGAACAGGCTTGGGCTTGTCCTTGACCTACGACATTGTAGTACAAATACACCAAGGAAAACTGTCCGTTAATTCCAAAGATGGAGAGTTTACCGAGTTTGTGATGGAATTGCCAATGGTTTGATTTTTTAGATTTTTAGACTCATAATTGAACCCAAAAAATGCAACAACCAAGCAATAGGCAATGGATATGGTGTACGTTTGTAGGCTTATTAAGTCTTTGTTATGTCCACGTTTTCGCCCAAGAAAACTTACTCAATTGTTCCGATTCTACTTTTTGTGTGCCAAGTGTGAGTGGAATGCCCCGCAGCAAGGGCATCATCCTCGAATACGAAAGAGTGGTGGACTATGGCATCAAAGCCAAATCTTCTAACCCTGTTATAGGAGAAGTAGAGGATGGTGGAATCAGAGTCAATCGTCAAATACAATTCGTTTGTAGGCTGCCACTTTACAACAAAGAGCACCTCAAAATCGCTGCAGGGGTTCGTTATTTCACCGAAGAATTTCGCTTTGACAACACCGAATATCCGCTTTTTCAAAGCCTGGAAGAACGTCCTCTCAAAAGTATTGGCCTGTCTGCCTATATTGTTAAATCTTTTCGAGGCAACAAGTTTTTTTTGCTTAAACTGGGGGCAGATTTGAATGGCGACTACAATCAAGACATCGCACCCAACTCGACTTTTTTGAGGTATTCTGCTGTTCCTTTATTTGGTTGGAAGAGAAACGAACAGATTGCTTATGGTCTAGGAATTGCCTACTCCTATGTTTTCGGAAATCCCAGATTCATTCCTGTTTTTGCTTACAACAATACTTTTAATCGAAAGTGGGGATTGGAAATGCTCTTGCCAGGCAGTATTCGTTTGAGGCACAATATGACCGAAAAGGATATTTTTTATTTGACCACCAAAATAAACGGTGCAAGCTATCGCATCAGCCTTGAAAATGATACAGCGTTTTCTAAATACGATATTTTAGACCTCAAAAAATCCGAAATCAGAGCATTTGCAACTTATGAGCGAGAAATCTACGATTTTGTGTGGTTTGGAGTGAATGCTGGACTCCGCAAAAATCTCAGCTTTGATTTAACCGATTCTCTGACGGGTGGTGGCGAAACCATTATTGAAGGAGATGTGAGGAGAGCATTTTTCTTCAATGTTAGTTTGTTTTTAGTGCCACCAAGAAAATTATTAGAGTGATGATTTTGTTTTGTAAATTTGCATTTTATCCATCTTTTTTTTCAAATAAACCTACTTTGGGAAAAGAACTCACAGACAAATTACCTGATGGAAGCGAGGAAAAATATACTTCAATATTCAAAGTGTGATATTGAATGAATTACAAAAATTCCCAAAGATCAATATACACATGTTTTTCTAATTTAATTCTTTTGAAGAATAGGGTTGTGAACGTAGATTAGGTTTTTTCCATTCAAGAATTACTGAATAAAAAACTTATCCTCACTCGCTCCAATTTTATACAACATCAAACGCTCCATCATCTCCACCTTCTTCTTTGCGTCCTCTGCCTTCTCCCCTTCAAAATGCTCATCCAAAGTCTCAAAAAATAGTTTTTTCCATTGGCTAAAATGCACTTGTGTCAAAGCTTTTTTCTGATGCAAAGCAATGTGCTTCAATACAGGATTCCCCTTATAACCACCCACTCCAAACAAAACCGCTTCCCAAAAATTGTACATCACAGGAATATGGTGTTCCCAAGAAAGCTCTATCACTTCCGTAAAGAAATGACCAATCACTTCATCCTCTTTGACTCTCGTATAAAAAGCGTCAATCAATACTTCAATATCTGCTCTGCCTTCAATGTCTTTTTTTGTATAAATCATAGTAAAACAGTTTTTAGTGAACAAATTATCATTCCTTGTTTCATAAGATTTGCAAAATCGCTCTTTTATTGCAAGTCTTTGGTGATGAATATCATTGAGGAAGGTGATTTTTGTTGGAGAATTGCTCAACTGTTGAATTACCGAATCAAAGTAATATTCCCTCTCAACAAGATTGGCTTGTTTCTATTCTCGGTATCAACTGCTTCCAAGTAATACACATAAATGCCTACGTTTTGCTCATCGTTTTTGAAGATTCCATCCCATCCTTCAAAGGGGTTAGCTGTCTCAAAAACAGGCTCACCCGAACGGTTGTAAATCGCAAATTTGACCAATTCCACACCTTGATTGTACAAGACTTGTACTTTGTCGTTTACGCCGTCGCCATTTGGAGAAAAGGCGGTGGGTACAATGATGCGTTGTTGGTTACTATCAGGCTCATCACAACTTTCTACTTCTACAACAACAGAGTCGCTACCACTACCACAAAAAGAAAATACAGTCACTTCATAAGTTCCTGCTTCATCAACTGTCAATTGACTGCTTGTAGAAGCATCTGACCACAAATAGGAAGTAAAACCCTCTCCTGCATCCAAAACAATGTTCTCGCCTTCGCAAATTTTCAAAGTATCTGCGCCCATTCCCAAGTCGATTGTAGGGTTGTTTGTTTCGATGAAAGTTACTTCAATTTCATCCATTGCTGTACAGCCTGTTGTGGCATTGGTGACGGTTAGTGCGTATGTTCCCGAAACGGTTACTGCTAATGTTGAAGTTGCCGTGCCATCTTGCCATAGATAAGAATCAAAACTTTCGTTTGTGCCTAAGATTGAGGTTATTCCCACACATTCTTCAATGGGTTCACCGAGTTCAAGTATTGGAGCAGCCAAAATTTCGACTGCCATTGAAGCCGTAGCAGTACAGCCTGCATTGTCTGTAACTGTAACAAAATAATTGGTATTTACTGTTGGACTTGCTTGAGGCATTGGAGCAGTAGAATTGTCTAAATCGGCTGTTGGAGACCAATTGTAGGTGATAGAACCATTTGCGTTGAGCGCATCTACTTCCAGTTGAACCGATTGTCCTTCACATACCGAAAGCGGATTCTGAGTTGCTTCTGCCTCTATGTCACAACAAACAGATTTTTGTTCAAGGCTTGCCGAAACGGGAGAAATGAAAATATCCTGCAAAATAGGCAAAGGGATATTGCTTACATTGGGATTGATGGCGGTATTGCTGAAATTGCAGTCCGAACTGTTGATGTTGATAACTATTGAATTGCAATCATCATTGTTGGGAAGGTCGGTTTGAAGTAAGTATAAATCTCTGGCATTTGCCGTAAATCCATCTGTTGAAGTAGCCATGATAATACCCGTTGGTGTTACCAACATTTTTTTAGAAGATTCTACATTCAATACACGTTCGTCTCCTTCGCTGCCAAAATAGTAGGCATTTAGTATGTTTCCTTGATTATCGGTTTGGGTCAATTGAAGATCGAGACTGTTGCCGACTCTGTAAAAGGAAGCAAAAGCATAGTCGCCATTTGACAATTCTACGGCATCTACTATGTTGTCATCGTTTGCAGAACCAAACGTTTTTGTCCAAGATATTGCGCCAGCAGCGTCCAATTTTACGGCTACTTCATTGAAGGTAGTACCTCCGCAACTGAGTGTTTTTCCGTACAATAAATAACCCCCATCGTTTGTCAATACATTTCGATAAGCAATATCTTGATTGCCGCCTCCAATAGACAAAGCTCTGAGAATATTTCCATTGTCGGCTTCGTCAATGTCCAAGACCAACATGTTTTCTTGATTGCCTGTGAAACTCGACTCTACACCCGTAGCTACAACTGTTCCATCTGCTTTTAGCTGCAAGTCGTGAATGGCTTCAAAGCCTGTGTTTCCGAGTGCTTTGGACCAGATAAAGCTCTGTCCATTGAAGCGAAGTTTGCCTATAAAAGCATTGGGAGGATTGTTTCCACTCTGCAAAGAACCGCCCACCAGATAGCCATTCAAGGAAACCTGTAATATGGTATAAAATTTTTCGGTACTGTTGTCGTTTCCAATAAATTTTTGCCAGTCAATCGTTCCATCTGCTTCAATCTTCAATACATAAGCTTGCTCATTGAAGGGAGTCACGCTTTTGGAACTGGCAACTATGGCATAGCCGCCATCATTGGCAGGGGTGATGTCGAAGCCGATATCATCGTTGACTCCTCCATAGGTATTTGCCCAAATAATCGTTCCATTGTTGTCTATTTCCATGACCAATACATCTGCTTCTCCTGCACCACTACTGGTGGTAGAACCACACAAAACATAGCCTCCGCTTGGGCTTGGAATAATGGCATTGATATTCTCAACTCCATTTCCTCCATAGATGTTTTGGCGAATTTGAGCGAAGGAATCTATTTGAAGAAAAAATAAACTTAAACAGGTAATTGTCAATAATCTAAGGTGCATCATATTTGCTTTTAACATTCTTTTTGAAAGGGGAAATTTGTATAGGAGACTTTAAAAGTCTTTTTTGGGGCTGCAAAAGTAGGTTTTTTTTGGGCTATATGGAATTTACAATTTTTGCAATCTGTTTGCAGAATAATTGTCTAATTTTGCTGTCATAAAACCATTAACGGATTTTAATGGTTTTAAGTCTAAATTAAAACAATTTAAAAAGCATAAAAACCATGCCGAGCTTGACTACAACAGCTATTTCAACGGATTTTTTGACAAAACTGGGAATCAAGGAACTCAATTCTGGCGTTTCGACAGGACAAGAATGGATAGAAGCAGGAGGAGAGGTAATTTCTTCTTATTCGCCTGTGGATGGACAATTGATTGCAAAAGTAAGCACTGCCACCCGTGAAGATTACGACAACGTAATGGACAAAGCACAAGGTGCTTTCAAAACGTGGCGCATGATGCCTGCTCCCAAAAGAGGTGAAATTGTCCGACAATATGGCGACAAACTTCGTGAATATAAGGGCGAATTGGGTAAATTGGTGTCTTACGAAATGGGTAAAAGCCTACAAGAAGGCTTGGGTGAAGTACAGGAAATGATTGATATTTGTGACTTTGCAGTGGGCTTGTCACGCCAATTGTATGGTTTGACGATTCACTCCGAAAGACCCAAACACAGAATGTACGAGCAGTGGCATCCATTGGGTGTAGTTGCGATTATTTCTGCCTTCAATTTTCCTGTAGCAGTATGGGCTTGGAATTCGGCTTTGGCTTGGATTTGTGGCGATGTATGCGTGTGGAAACCCTCCGAAAAAGCTCCGATTTCAGCCATTGCGTGTATGAATATCATGGCGGAAGTATTGAAGGAGAATGACCTGCCAGAAGGTATCAACTGCTTAGTCGTTGGTGATTACAAAGTGGGTGAAATGATGACGACTGATTCTCGTGTGCCTTTGGTATCTGCAACGGGTTCTATTAGAATGGGTAAAATTGTTGCACAAACAGTTGCTGCAAGATTGGGGCGCAGTTTGTTGGAATTGGGTGGAAACAATGCCATTATTGTGACCGAAGATGCCGACTTGAATTTGACGCTTATTGGAACTGTTTTTGGCGCAGTCGGTACGTGTGGACAGCGTTGTACTTCTACTCGTCGTTTGATTATACACGATAGTTTGTACGATACAGTGAAAGAAAAATTGGCGAATGCTTACAAGCAAATTCGCATTGGAAATCCTTTGGATGAAAACAACCATGTTGGTCCCTTAATTGACCACGATGCCGTCAATAGCTACCTTCATTCTATCGAAGAAATCAAAAAAGCAGGTGGTACGATGCTTGTGGAAGGTGGCGTTTTGGAAGGAGAAGGCTACGAATCGGGCTGCTATGTAAAACCTTGTATTGCAGAAGTGGCAGAACAATACGACATAGTAAAACACGAAACTTTTGCACCGATTTTGTACTTATTGAAATACAGCACTTTAGAAGAAGCAGTAGCGATGCAAAACGATGTGCCGCAAGGTTTGTCTTCTGCCATTATGACCACCAACTTGCGAAGTGCAGAGCGTTTCTTGTCACATGAGGGTTCGGATTGTGGTATTGCGAATGTGAATATTGGTACTTCGGGTGCAGAGATTGGCGGTGCTTTTGGAGGAGAGAAAGAGACTGGCGGTGGTCGTGAGTCGGGTTCTGATTCTTGGAGAGCGTATATGCGTCGTCAAACGAACACGATTAATTACAGCACGGAATTGCCTTTGGCGCAAGGAATCAGTTTTGATTTCTAATGTTAAATTTTCGTGGAAAGAAGCAAGACAACGGTAGTTTTAATATTCAAAAGAAGCCCTATTATTATGAAAGGAAAATAATTTTGAAAGTATCAAACTACCGTTGTCTCAGTTCTCGATTTTAACCAAAGAACTGTTTTATTTTAGAAATAAACCAAAAATCATTTAACATGAATTTAGTAGATGTCGTTGTAAAATTCATCAAAGGAGAAAAACAGACCACAGACGTACCAGAAGGCTTTTGCCCAAACTGCTGGGGAAGACAAGAATATGGCGAGGAATTTTTTAAAGCCATTAAAAATGAGCAGATTGACCTCAACAATGTGACAGAAAAGAAAGGCTGGATTCAAGCCTATGCAGTGGAACATTTAGAGGGTATCAAACTCAAAAAAACGGAAGGTGTCTTGGAGTGTTCGGCTTGTAAACTGAACTACAAGGCGGAAAGCTGATGAGACGGGTAAACATGTCGGATTACCTTTCCGACCCTAATAGATATGAATTGAGAAAGGGGAGCGCAAAAAACGCTCCCCTTTGTCCGTTTGGGAATCATTATCAGTGGATTGGGTAGGGAAATTGAATGAATTATTTTGTCCTAAAAAATTATAGAAATGCCTGTTATCATTCCTAAAAAACAGACAGCTTTTTTAGTTGAAGAAATTCCAACAGATGGACACAGTCCGTTGAAATTTGTGTGTACGGATGGAGAGATTTATTTTTGCAAATATCGAGTTTCTGCAAAAATGGTTGAAATAGATTGTTTGGTATATGAAGTAATTTGTAGTATCTTATTACGAGAATTGGGAATTCCTACGCCCGAAATTGCTTTTGTTGAAGTAATGAAGGATTCTTATGACAAAGGGAGTTTAGATAGGAATAGACTCTATACCAAGCCTGGTATTACCTGCTTTGGCTCTAAGGAACTTGCAAATGCTCAATTGGTTACAGAGTTAGATAAGATTTCAAGAGAGGAAGATTTTGAAGCCTACAGAAATCCTCAAGATTTAATTCGCATTGCCATTTTTGACTTGTGGGTAGGAAATACTGATACGAGGTAAAGGTGGAAGTAATTTTGCTCCAGGACGCTCTAACAATTACAACTTATTGACCATTCCTGCGGAAAGAAGAAAGCAAATCGTTGCATTTGACCATGAATTTGCCTTTGATGGTGAACAAGGTCTTGGAATTTTTAATGAATTATTTATGCCCGATGAAAGGGGAAAACTATTTGGAACTCAATTCTTCAATGATGTATTGAGTTTTATTCCTTTTGCTGAGGGAAAACAGGTTGCAATAGAATTTATTGTCAAGATACAATCAATGGATGTGGAAGTCATTGTTACTTCCATTTATAACCAATTGCCTGATGAATGGAAACGGATTGAGACACTGAAAGACAAAATAATAAAATACCTTTCAAGCAAAACGAGATTAAAAGTTTTGCTTGAGATTGTCAATGAAAAAATTATAAGAACAGCATGAAATCTTACATTAGCTGATAATTCCTAACCTCTCTAATCACTTAATAATGAATGAGGCGTATAAATATT
>JBMYXW010000097.1:0-8098 GCA_049608825.1 Chitinophagales bacterium | reverse complement strand
AGCGATTCGAGCATTGATTTGGGAGGCTATTTTCTTTCGGATGACCCCGAAGAATTGATGAAATGGGAATTTCCTGCAGGTACAGTTATTGAAACAAGTGGGTACTTGACGATTTGGGCAGATAATGATGAAGAGCAAGTGGGTTTGCATACCAACTTCAAATTGTCGGCTTCGGCAGAATCGGTTATTTTAGTGGATGTTTCGGGAACGATTGTGGATGAGGTGAGTTATATCGACCAAACTACGGATGTAGCGTATGGTCGATTCCCAAATGGAACGGGTAATTTCCAAGCGATTGCACCTACTTTTGGTACAGAGAATGGTGTGATGGTTGGTATTGAAACACCCGTTTTGGAGACTCTTGTATTGAGGGCTGTGCCAAATCCTAGCCAAGATTCTTTTAATTTGGAAGTCAACTCTATTACCCCAAAAGACCGCATTGTGTCTGTTTATAATTTAACTGGAGAATTGGTTTTCCAAGACAGAATTTCTTCTTCCAATGCAAGTGTCTTGGTAGATACTTCGACTTGGAGTGCAGGAATGTATGTGGTGAAGGTGGATGAAACATTTCTGAAGGTAGTAGTTTGGTAAATAGAAGTTTTTTATATTTGCTTACAGTTAATGCCAATAAATACTTATTTTGTTGGCATTTTCTGTAAGAAATAGTCAAACCCAACACACTACTTATCTAATGGCTCTATCTATTTTGAAAGAATACCAATCACTTATTCAAAAAGTTTTTACAACCTATTGTTTGAAACAAAATATGCACCTTTCGGCAGATGTGAGAAAGGAGTTTTACAAAAAGACACTGCAATGGAGGATATTTTACTTCAGGCACTTGCCGAACAAACAACTCCCAATCGGAAATTGGAGCGCAAAATGGCACTAAGTTTCAAGAATGGAGCGGTGGCTATTAAGGTAAAACGCCCTAAAAAAGATGCCATTTGTGTGAACACCATCACTTTTGTTTTTTCTCACAAAACCTCAGCAATTCTTTGGATTCACTTCAAAAATGCAAAGGGCGAAAGCAAAGGCGAGTTTGAAGTACCTAAAGGAATCGACAAGTTTCAAATTTCGATTGAAGACAACCAAGAATATCCAACAGGTCGGTATTATTGGACACTTTTGGTGAATGGAACGCCAATGACCAATCGATTGTATATTTGTTCGGAGGAGGATGCAAGGGCAATAGTGGAAACCAATTGAGTTATAAAAAAAAGCTGTAAACCATAACACGAAACTGAAGTAAACACCCCAAAAATCTGAATAAGGTATTGAAATTACTAATTGATAATCAATACTGTAACAAGTCTATTAAAACTCAAAATTGCTCATTCAAAATCATACAAACCTCCTACCCTCTTCGCCAAAGTCTGCACATGCTTCAATTCCGACTCATGCGTCCACCCTGCAATGTGTGGCGACAAAATAACATTGTCTGCCTCTGTCAAATACTGAAAGGCATCAGGCAAAGTCGCCACATTAAATTCGTGAAAAGAATGCCCCTCATACTCCAACACATCCAAAGCTGCGCCCAAAACTTTGCCACTTTTGAGGTGCTTCACCAAGTCCGCCGTCTCCAAAATTTTGCCCCTTGCAGTATTGATGAGGTAAATAGGTTTTTTGAAGGCAGATAAATAGGTATCGTTCACCATTTTGTTATTTTCGGGAGTCCAATAAATGTGAAAACTCACCACATCTGCCCTTTCCTGCAATTCCTCCAAACTGACCGCACAAGCATATTCATTGCCATAATCAGTTTTGAATTTGTCGTAAGCAATCACCTCTACGCCAAAACCTTGTAGTCGTTTGGCAAAGGCATTGCCCATGTAACCATAGCCTACAATCCCAACGGTTTTGCCCATCAATTCTGTTCCTCGATTGGCTTCCCTTCGCCAAAGTCCCTGTTTGACCTCTCGATTAGAGCGATTCAAGTTGTTGAACATCGACAGCAACATCCCCATAGCGTGTTCTGCCACCGAATCCCGATTGCCTTCTGGTGAACTCAAACAAGCGATTCCTTTCTGTCGGGCATAGTTCACATCTATCGACTCCAAACCTGCACCCGCCCTTGCGATGAACTTCAATTGGGTGGCTTTGTCTATCAAATCGGTGGTGATTTTGAGGCGACTCCGCACTGCAATTCCTTCATATTCATGGAGAATATCGGCAATTTCTTCTTTTGAAGCAGTGTGTTTTACATCGCAGTGAAAACCCCAATCCGTGAGTTGTTCTTGAAGGAAAGGGTGCATTTGGTCTATGAAAAGAACTTTTTTTTGAGGCATGAGGTTTTGGGGTTTATTTGAAGTAAAGTTGAAGAAACAAAATTACAACAGTTCTTTCGGCTTTCTGCTTCAATTATTGGTGAGTTTTGACAAACATCACCGAAATTTTTGCTTTTATTCACAAAACTTTCATACATTTCCTTTCGTTATATTTGCATTCTAATTTTCAAATTTTTACTTTAATAAGAAAGATGAAGCTGCAACATTTAATTCTATTCCTACTCTTTTGTTTTTTTTCCTTCAATGACCTATTTGCCCAAAGTGAACAAGCTTTGGTGCGGAAAGGAAATCAACAATATATAGAAGGTAACTTTAGCGAGGCAGAAGTCGACTATCGTAAAGGCATCAACAAAAATCCCGAAACCGATTTAGAGGCAAGTGTTTTTAATCTCGGCAATGCCTTGTACAAACAAGACCGTTTTGAAGAAGCTGCAACTCGTTTTGAGCGAGCCGCAGAAATGGCAGCAACATCGGAGGAAAAAGCAAAGGCTTTTCACAACCTCGGCAATTCTTTGTTGAAGAACAGCAAATTGAAGGAAAGTATTGAAGCCTACAAAAATGCACTCCGCAACAATTCTACAGACCCCGATACTCGCTACAATTTGGCTTATGCTCAACAATTATTGAAACAACAACAAGAGCAACAACAGGAGCAACAAGAACAACAACAAAACGAAAATCAAGACCAAAACGAACAGGAACAAAACGAAGACAAGCAAGAAAAAGACAGCGAAAATCAAGAGGAACAAGACCAAAACGAGAGCGAAAAAGAGGAACAGGAAGAACAACAGCAAGAACAAAACAAAGAGGAACAGAGTCAAGAAGAACAACAACAGCAGCAGCAAAAAGACAAAGAGGAAGGTGGTGAAGAACAAAATCAACAACAGTCTAAACCACAGGAGACTCGTGAACTCACCAAAGAAGAAGCGGCTCGCCTCTTGGAAGCTCTCAAAAATGAGGAATTGAAGGTACAGCAAAAACTAAATCGACAAAAAGGCAAAGCAAATAGAATCAAGATTGAGAAGGATTGGTAAGAAATTCTCTATTTTCACACACCCAAATCCAAAATTAATCACTCAAAATTCAGCATTGATTTGAAAATCCTAAGCGTACACTTCCAAAACATCAATTCCCTCAAAGGCAAACACACCATCAACTTCAACGAAAGCCCCTTTGCCGAAGCAGGACTCTTTGCCATCACAGGGCCAACAGGAGCAGGAAAAACGTCCATTTTGGATGCCATAACCGTGGCACTCTATGGTCGGGCAGCACGATACAGCAGCGATACTCCTTATGAATTGATGACCCGTCATACTGCAAAAAGTTTCTCAGAAGTCGAATTTGAAATCCAAAACAAGAAATATCGAGCTAAGTGGGAAATACGCCGAGCAAGGGGAAAAATAGATGGTGCATTGCAGAATGTTTACCATGCTTTGATAGATTTGGACACCGACAAAAACGTGCATGGAACAGGCACAGCGACCAAGGCTCGCAAAAAAATCCAAAGCCTCATTGGACTCACCTACGAAAGTTTCCGCAAGTCGGTCTTATTGGCGCAGGGGGATTTTGCAGCATTTTTGAAGGCGAAAGAAAATGAAAGAGGGGAGTTATTGGAGCGCATCACAGGCACCAATGTCTATTCCAAAATTTCGGAAGCAGCTTTTTTGAAAGCGAAAGATGAAAAGCTGAAAATGGAAAAACTCCAACTGCAATTGGGTCAAGTAGAATTGCTCACAGTCGAAGCCAAAGATGCCCTGCAATTGGAGGTAACAGAAAAACAAGACGCAATTCTGTTTATCCGCAAAGACTTGGAAGGCTTCAATATTCAACTGCAATGGCTCAAAAAATTGAAGGAGTTAGAAGGTAAAGCGGAGGTTTTGCAGCAGCAAAAAAAGCTCCTTGAAGCCAAAAGAGAAGCCTTGAAGCACGATTTTTCCAAATTCAACCTTCACAAAAAAGCAGTGCCGTTTCAAGCAGATTTGAAGGAGTGGAAAAACCGACACCAAAAAATCCACGAACTCCACGAAAGTATTCAAGACATTCGAGAGATTATCTTGCCCGATTTGTCAAAAGCAAAAAATCAAGCATACCACGATAAGACATTTGCAAAAAAAGGATTGGAAACCGCACAACAGGCACAGCAACAAGCCGAACCCATCATTGAAGAGGTTTTGAAGCTCGAAAATGAAATGGGAATGAAACAACTTTCCCTTCAAAAAGAACAGGCAAAGTTGGCAGATTTGGAGAAAGCTTTGCAGAAAAACCAACAGGAACAACAAAAATGGAAAGCCCAAAAGGATCGTACCGAAACAGCTTTGAAGAACACCCAAAACTGGCTCGAAAAGAACCAAAGCGACAAAGATTTGGAGAAAGATATTCCTTTGATTCAGCAGCAATTAAACTATTGGGAGGGAGTCGAAAAGGAGATTTTGGCGCAAAAAAGGGTGGTTAACAAAAAACGCTCTCAAAGAGAAAAGGAACAAATAAACATTGATAGATCTGCAAAAAATGTACGTTATTATCAAGGAGATTTGGACAAAAAAACAGTCGTATTGGGGAAGCTCGAAAACGAACAAAGGCAGGCTCCAAAACGGGAAACATTGGAGGAAAGACTCCTTCAATTGCAGCCCAATATCACCAAACTCGAACAGCAAATTGACCTTGCTAAAAATCATCAAAAACGCCAACAACGTATCAATAGCTTGATACAGGAGTACAAGGAAACTGAAAAGTACTGGCTCAAACTACAAGAGGAACTTCAACACCTTACAATAGACCTAAACAAAGAGCAACAATCATTAGAGCAAGCCCAGAAATATTATGATATAGAAAGAGAAATTGAAGGAATGGCAGATAAACGTAAAATGTTGGAACCAGGTAAACCTTGTAAACTCTGTGGTGCAAAACATCATCCTTATGCAGAGGGTCGTTATCAAACAGACGTTTCTAAACATGAAAAAGAATTTCTTAGTCAAAAGAAAAAAGTAGAAATATTAAAGGAAAGCATTGAAGTAAATCAACGAAATATTACTAGAATAGAAACAGAAAAGAAAAGCATTGTAGTACAAGGCAAAAATTTGAGAGTGGAAAACAAGGAGGTTTTGGAAAAATTTGAAGCATTTAATAATCAATTAAACAATGACTATAAGATTCAAAGTATTGCTCCTATTGAAACTGAAGTCCAGCTTCAAAAACAAGGTATGGACGATACCAAAAAGGAATTGACCACCATAAAAAAGCGTGAAAACCAAATCAATGAACTTCAAAAATCAGTACAAAACTATTCCGATACTCTTAAAGATGCCCGAAACGAACAACAAAAAGCGCAAGAAAATTGGGAGCGTTTGGGCAAAGAATGGGATGAAGCGACTGCAAAATTGAAAGGAATCGAACAGCAAAGCGAAGAAAGACAGCAAGTTGTCGAGCAGACTTTGCAGAAATATCAAACAAGCCTACAAGCGAAATCGAACCACAAACGAATCATTTATGCACTCGAAAAACGATTGGAAGAATTTCAATCGAAATGGACGCATCGGGATGGCTTGAAGGAAAATTTGGAGTCTTACAAATCGAAATTGAATACGGCAAGGGAAGTATTTTTGGAGAAAAACCGCCAGCGTGTAGCCGTTGAAGCAGAGCGAACGGGACTGCAAAATGAGGTGACGACATTGGAGGCTTCAAAGGCTCGATTGACCACAGCTTTCGTATTGAAAGATGCCAAAAAAGAACGCAGTCGATTGCGGCAAAACATCGAACAACAACAACTCATTCTTGAAACACAACAACAGATTTACAACGACAAACATGCTGAGTTGAAAAGCAAAAAAGACCTTTTGGAAGTGTTGCGCTTCAACAAAGAAAAAGACAGTGCCTTGCTCGAAACGTTTGAGGAGAACTTCAAAGAGGAACTGCAAGTGGCTGGTTTTGTGACGATTTTGGCTTTGGAGGAAGGTATTTTGAACCCGTCAGAGGTAGGTCGCATTGAAGCCCAACAAAAACAGGTCGAAAAGGAGGAAACTGAATTGAATAAATCTTTGGTGGACAATCACCAAGCCCTTCAAACGGAACAAGCCAAAGCTTTGACCAACTTGGATAAGCCGCAAATAGAGGAATTGAAGGTCTCCAAAAAACAAGAGGAACAAACTTTTAATCAAGAAATTGGGCGCATCAAGTTACAGTTGGAGGAAGATGAAAAATTGCAGGTGAAGTTTTTTGCTTTGAACCAAAAGATTAAAGAACAGACTAAAGAATGGAAACGTTGGGAAACTTTGAATGAGTTGATTGGTTCTTCCAAAGGCGACAAGTTCCGCAAGTTTGCACAAGGTCTAACCCTCGCCAAACTCGTACAACTCGCCAATGTTCACCTCCAAAAATTGAACCCTCGCTATCTTATTCAGAAAAACAAAGAGGATGACAAGTCGGAATTGGAGTTGGAAATTATGGATGTCTATCAAGCAGATACGCTCCGTTCGATGCGTACTTTGTCGGGTGGTGAAAGCTTTTTGGTGAGTTTGTCGCTGGCTTTGGGCTTGTCGGATTTGGCGGGCAGAAAGGCACAAATTGAGTCGTTGTTTATTGACGAAGGTTTTGGTACACTTGACAGCAATACGCTCGACATCGCTATGACGACCCTCGAAAATCTCCAAGCTTCGGGCAAAACAATTGGCATTATTTCGCACGTTGAGGCATTGAAGGAACGGGTTGCTACGCAGGTGCAGGTGAAGCGTTTGAGTGGGGGCTATAGTACGATTCAGATTATGCCTGAAATCGAAATTCCAAAAACAAATTAGATATGATTCGACATATTGCTATTGAAAATTTTAAGTCTATTCGGGAACTTGATTTGGAGTTGAATCCTATTAATATTTTGAGCAAATGCCCAAATTTCAAAAAGTGGATAGAAGCCCTTGTTCTAAAGGTTGATTCAAATCTTTATTGAAGTTTTTTCTACAAAGAAACATTTATCCTCACATTACCATTACCATTAACAGAATAGAGATTGAAACCAATTGAAGTATATGAAAAAATTACCTTTAGGAGAGTCAAGTTTTTCACGAATTATTGAAGATGACTACATCTATGTTGACAAAACCAAGGAGATGTACGATTTAATCAATTATAGTCGCTATGTATTTTTATCTCGTCCACGTAGGTTTGGAAAATCTTTGTTGGTGAGTACCTTAGAAGCCATGTTTCAAGGTAAAAAGGAATTGTTCAAGGGACTTTGGATTGAAGATAAGATTGAATGGAAAGAGTATCCCATAGTTCGAATTGATTTTGGAAATATAAGCTATGAGACTTACAATCACTTCGAGAAGACAATGGCAAATTTGCTGGATGAAATCGCTGCTCTTTATGATGTAACTCTCCCTTCTGCTCATTTCAATAGTAAGATTGGAGAATTGATGTCGGGAATTTATAAGAAAACGGGCAAGGAAATTGTGATTTTGATTGACGAATATGATGCTCCAATTGCTCGGCACATTACGGATTTGGAATTAGCTACTCAATACCAAAATTCCTTAAGAGATTTTTATAGTATTTTAAAAGCTCGCAATGCTCAAATCAAGTTCATGTTTTTGACGGGCATTTCCAAATTTGCGAAAATGTCCATTTTTTCGGTCATTAACTTGATGAAAGATGTGAGTTTATTAGACCCTTTTAACAATGTCGTGGGGTTCACAAAAACTGATTTGCAAGAGTATTTTAGCGAATACATCAAACAATTTGCTCAAAAGGAAAGACTGACCGAATCTGAAATAGTAGAGAAAATGACGACTTGGTACGATGGCTATTCGTGGGATGGTCAA
>JBMYXW010000096.1:0-8149 GCA_049608825.1 Chitinophagales bacterium | reverse complement strand
GTTTCAGAATTTGATAGGAAATGCTATCAAATTTAGGGGCGAACAAAAACCCGAAATTCATATTCACTGTGCTGAAAACACCAAAGAATTTATTCTTTCGGTGAAAGACAATGGCATCGGAATGGAACAGGAATACACCGACAAAATATTTGTGATTTTCCAAAGACTGCACAACCGAACCAAATACGAAGGTACAGGAATTGGCTTGGCTATCTGCAAAAAAATCGTAGAACAACACAACGGACGAATATGGGTTGAATCTCAATCTGGCGAGGGCAGTACTTTCTATTTCTCGATTCCTAAAGAAAAGAAAATGGATAGTTTTTCTTCAAAAATGGCTCGGAAAACAGCAGTTGAAGCCTAAGGAAATAAGTAATCAGACAAAAACAGTTGAAGCTAAAGATTTTTGGTAACGAACTGATTGTTAATTCATTCAAAGTTTATCATTCAAAATTGTACGACAAGCTCAAAACAACACTTAAATTACAGCACCAACCTATGCGAATTCTCTTACAAAAAGTTTCTCAAGCCTCTGTCACCATCGGAGGAAAAGTCAAGTCAGAAATCGGCAAAGGATTGCTGATTTTGTTGGGCATTGAAGAAGCAGACGACCAGCAAGATATTGAATGGCTTTGCAGGAAAGTTGTCAATATACGAATCTTCAATGATGAGGCGGATAAAATGAATTTGTCGGTCAAAGATGTGGCAGGAGAAGTTATTGTAGTCAGTCAATTCACCCTTCACGCCAATGTCAAAAAAGGCAATCGTCCCTCTTTTATCCGAGCCGCAAAACCCGATATCGCCATTCCGCTATACGAACAGTTTATTGAACACCTTCAAACTTATTTTGAGACAGAAGTTCAAACAGGTGAGTTTGGAGCGATGATGGAAGTGGGTTTGGTCAATGATGGACCAGTGACGATTTGGCTGGATTCTAAGAACAAGGAATAATTTGGATGAGAGAGTAGAGAAGCGAGAAGTGGGAATTAGATAAATCGTTGATTAATATATTTTACATCTCATATCCCGCCTCCCTCATCTCACTTCATTCGTCCAAAATCCAAAATCAATCCACCTCCAATACAATCCTATACCTCGGTTTTCCATTCCGCAATTTTTCCATTGCATCATTCACCTCCGACATCTTAAATGCTTCAACCATTGGCTCAACTTTGTGACGAGCTGCAAATTGAATCATCTGACGGATTTCGGTTGGACTGCCAGTAGGTGAAGCAGAAATAGAGCGTTTTTTGCCCATGAGGCTGCCCACACGAGTATTGACAGAACCAGCAATTCCAACAATGTGAAAAACGCCATTGGACTTCAATGTTTTGACATAGTTGTTCCAATCCAAATCGGCACTAACTGTATCCAATACCATGTCAAAACGCCCTCGCATTTTTTTCAAGGCATCCTTGTCGTGTGTACTCACAAAATGATGTGCGCCCAATTTTCGAGCTTCGTCTTCCTTCTCTGGACTGGTCGAAAAAGCAGTAACTTCACAACCCCAAGCCTTCAAAAAAGCCAATGCTAAATGCCCCAAACCACCAATACCAACGACTCCTACGCTGTGCAAAGGGCTGATGTTGTGCTGCAATAAGGGGCTAAAAACGGTAATCCCACCACAAAAAAGTGGTCCAGCTTTGCTTTCATCCATACCTTCGGGTAATGGAAATACCCAAGACGATTGTGCTTTGACCTTATTTCCAAAACCACCATATCTACCGATAATTGTAGGTTTGACATAATTACACAAATTGTGATTTCCGCCCATACAATCATCACAGGTCAAACAAGAAGCAACATTCCACCCTACTCCTACACTTTGCCCGACTTTGAGGTGGCGAACTTGTGAACCGAGTTCAGTGATTTTCCCCACGATTTCATGTCCAGGTACAAAGGGATAAGAGGTTATCCGCCAATCGTTGTTGAGCATACTCAAATCACTGTGACACAACCCACAGTAAGTGACATCAATCGCTACTTCGTCGTGCTTCAATGCACTTAATTCATACTCAAAAGATTTGAGTTCTCCTTTTGCTTCGTGTGCTGCGTAGGCTTGTACTTTCATATTCTGTTGTATTGTTGTATTGTTGTATTGTTGTATTGTTGTATTGTTGTATTGTTTATAGGGTAAAAGTAGGCAATTTCTGAGTAGGACAAAAGATAGAAGGATTCATTTTCATTCCGTAGGAATATAGTCATTGATTTTATAGAAAAGTTTTCACTTTGCTATATGGACGAACTACAACGTCCTCTATTCCATTGCTAAATAGCTTTGGAACTGCTTTTCGCATAATATTTAAACTTCCATTAATATCGGCATTTATGTTGCCCTCCAAATAACCAAAAAGAGAAAATTCTTTTCTCAAACCCACCTCGCCACAAATTTTATTTGTTCCCTTCGTCAGAAGGTGAACAAATAAAATTTAATCAACGGAGTAGGTAGAGCTTCCCCCAGCCATTTTTGAAGGTAGCATCTACCAGTTCATTTGTTTCCAACTGTTGGATTTCTTGCCCATTCAGTCGACTAATAACCCGATACAAATACACTCCATTTGCCAATCGGTCGCCAAATTCGTCCGTGCCGTCCCATGCAAATTCGGTTAAGTTTTCGCCGATGTGAAGTGCGCCCAATTCAGCTTGTGTGATTTCCCGCACTACTTTTCCTGAAATCGTCATAATCTGTATTTTGAGGTATTCAGGAACTTCTGCTCCTGTAATGGTAAACAGAAAACGGGTAGAAGTAGTGAAGGGATTCGGATAGTTCAACACATTGGAAATCATGGATTCGGTAATGACTTCAAAGCTGCTTTTGAAGGCTCTTCGAGCAAAATCGTTGTCGCTTCGGTCTTTTGCTTCAATGGTTATTTCATAGCGTCCATTTTGGGTAAAATTGGGCTGCAATTCTATTTCAGAAGTATTGTTACCTGCTGCGGCTTGTTCTTGCGTAGCAGGTCGAAAAGTCACCATTGGGTCGCTAAATGAAATAGTCCGTTCGGTGATTGGATTTCCATTGTCATCGGGATAGGTGAGGACAATTTCGTAATCAGAAGTGTCATTGAGCGCAAAAAATGGATTGTCGTCTTTGACTCGAATCAAAATATTGGGTTCGGCAGATACAATATCACCATCCATGATATGTCGTCCATCAAAAGTGACATCCACAATCGGGTTAATTTTGTCGGAAATAACCGTAAACGGAATCACCAAAACGTTGTTGAAGTCTCTTTTTTCCAGTTGATCACCATTGGGATTGATTTGAATGAGCAAGATGTTATTGCCACTCATTCCATTGGTCTCAAAAGAAAAGTTAGCTGTGTGTGTTTCTCCTATTGCCAAAGGCTTGTAGCGAGGAGTGGAGGCTAAAGTGCTTTGATTATTGGAGTTGATGAGTGTATAATGAACCAGCACACTGTCCATGTCTATATCGCCAGCATTGGTGAAAGCAAAAGAAAGATTGGCAGTTTGTCCTTCAAAAAGGGTATCTGATTCAAAGCTAAAGGCGGATTGAAGGTCTAAAGCCAATTCTCCTGCTCCTTCAAAATCCACTCTCCAAAAATCCAATTGTGGTGGAGTGCGTTCTTCTTCATCTGTTGATTGGAGTTCCAAACGAAGAAAGGGATATTTTGCAGCGTCAATGCTGCTGATGTTCACCTCTCCTATTGCTAAATTGCCGTTTATCAATTCACTTCCATTTTCGCCAATTCCATATACTCGCAAATTTGTATTGTCGGAAGGCATGTTGTCTTTTGCCCACTTCAATGTTTGCCAAGTTTTTGCAGGACCGATGGGTGGTGAAGACAAGCTTCCATTATCGGCTCTAACGTCGATTTCCAAATCTACTACCAAATTGTCTGTACTCAAATTGCCTGCGGTCAATTGAATACTTGCAGGGTATTCAGGTATGCCTTTTCGTCCAAAAGCAATGAACCCTCTATTGTTATTCAAGCCTTCTAAGGTTGCCAAACCCATGTTTTCCATAAAATCCTCAATAAAATTGGCATAAGGAAAAATCGGTTCGTTTGGAAGTGGATTGATAAGTCGGTGGTTCATCAAGCTGTAAATCAATACATAATCACCTTCTTCAATGGTTTCGCTCATAAAGGTTTGCATGTTTTCCAAACGGTTGGCATCTAAGGTGCTGAATTCAATGGCATACATGTCGTTCAGTTCACAGTGATTGTTGCCATATTTACCTGTTCCTTGACAATCCAATGTACCACTTCGTTCACTTTCAGGGGATAAAATGGGTTCTAATATTGGTTGAGGTCTGAAAACAATGAATCCCAAACCACCAGAACAAGCACCTGTTTCTAAGCAAGTTGCACGAGTACTGGGTGAGGTATTGAAGTCGTGAAGAATTTGACCATTGAGTTCAATAGAAATATTGTCGGGTTCCATTCGATTATTGACAACTTTCACCTTGTTTAATACAAAATCATAATCAAATTTTCGAGTTTCGTCATCCAAAAGCAAGTCATTGAAGTTGTTGCGACCGAATTGAAAATGATGGGACTGATTCCAGCCATTGGTGCTATTGGTTTCAAATAAAAAGGAACTGATTGCCCATGAAGGTTCTTCATCGATATTATCAGGCACTTGACTACTTCTCCAATAATAGACGGTATTGTTTTGGTAGTTCATTGAAGGTTGCCATTGAATCACTCCGCCCTTACTGTTTATTCGAGTAGATTGAAGTAAAGAGCTGTTGAATAAAGCAGTGGTGTCTATTTGAAAATCATAGTTATAGGCCTCCAAAATAGGCTGCCCTGTGGAAGCTTTCAAGGTTATACTTGACCCTCCAATAACGGCAAATTCACAAGGAAAAATAGGTGCAATTTGGTTGGAGAAAATAGTAGTTTCTTTGATGGTCGCATTGTTGCTTTCACAAAGTTCATCGACTCCATTTTGCTCATCTATAATAACTTCAAAAACATTGTTCCCCCCAATCAATTCTGCATCACCTACTTGAACATATACTTGTAGTGTGTCGGCATACTTAGGAGAAGGTATGCTTTGATTAAAAATGCTGTTGGTTGTTCCATCGGGTAATTGGTGATTGATGACCACTTGAATGGGTTCTGCAATGGCTTTGCCCAAGTTTTGAATGACAACGTTCACTGCAAAGGAATCCAAATCGGTGGTGATTTGTGGAGGGTCAAAAAAGATGCCTGCGTCTTCTATTCGATAATCGGGAATAGACAATGGATTGATGACCACAGCAGGATCCCCTGCCAATGTAAAAAAGATAGCATTGAATTTTACACCCTTATAAAAGGGCCCAGTAGGGTCGTTGTATTGTTGATTTAATTGATGGATATTGTCTTTTATAGCCAACCCAATAGGTTGATTGTATAGGTCTGATGTAAAGTTTTTGTAGAGTCCTTGTACGTACTGTTCGAGTAGTATAGGAAACCCTGGAGCGGCACTTGCCAAAAACCCGATAGAACCTAGATTAGGAGCTAATACAAATTCTTGTGCCATATTGTCGATGCTGTTGGAGTTGTGAATATCTCCAACAAAACAAGAACTGGCGAAAATGAAAGGATAGCGTCCATAGTTTTCTTGTTCGAGGGCTTCAATTCTTACATTCAATTCAGGACCAGAGCCATGACCTACAAAATTAATAACTCCCAACCCTGGATTGATAAATTTGCTGAGGTCAGCTTCTTCAATAACATCGTCCGAAAATTTATTGTAGGTGTGAATGACCTTTCCGCCATAGTGAATGCCTTCGTAAATATCTTTGTAAACAGAGAGTGTTTCAACAAAATCGGCAGTTTCGGCTAAGTCTGTTCCTCCTGCAATGTGAAGTGCATCTTTTCGCCAAAGAATATCTTCGGCACTACAAGGGTCGGGAAGTGTCTCGTATTCAACGATTTTGTCCAAATAAACCTTCACATCTATTGGAGACCGAGCCGGTACTCGCCCTATTGCCAACTGATTGACATAGGAAAAAGGGGTTCTGGCAGTCAGTAAAACATCGGATCCTGTGTGTCCATAAGTAGGAATCAAACAATCTCGAAAAATAGTGGTTGATCGTACTATTCGATACTCAATGGATTTACCCAAAAGCAGTAATTGTTCGGCTTGTCCATTCCATTGATCTATTGCAAAATTGACAAAATTCCGAATTGATTGGGGGTGTTTTTGGATACCATAGGAAAATTGGTCGTAGAGTTCTTCAATATTGACCAAAGCTACCTTGTAATTTCCTCCTGCAATGCTACTCCGATAGGCTCGATAACGTTCTACTTGATTCACATCACCTTGCATCAAAAGTGGATGCGAGATAATGATGTAATCTCCTTGGTTTTCGGCTTGGGTGAAATCTGTAAAATTGATGCTTGTTATTTTATTAATGCGCCTTGTGGACAAAGAACTTGTGGTATTGGCTATGATGAGTTTTCGTTTTGCAGCTCCTCCAAATACTTGTTTGAGCAAAAACTTATACACTCCGCCTTCTACTATCGGAACAATGCGTTGGCGATTGGTGACATCGTATAGAATGGGCTGTGAGCCTCCCTCAAAATTGGCCACTTCAATGTATTTATTTCCATCGTTGTCTATTTCAAAAATTCGGCTACTGTTTCCTTCAAAGTCAAAACTACTTGGATAGGTCAAGTGCATATAAGCTGTTACAAAATTGTTGGTGGCTGTCGGGTTTTCTGTTTCCAAAGCCGTAAAAATAACTTCTGTTTTACCGTTGGTCAATTCTCCTAAAGGTACATTGAAGGTTTCTATCGTATTGTCAAAACCTTCAAAATTGGTTTGGTAGTACACCGTATTGTTGAAACTAATCGTCATAGGGTGGTCTTTGAAGGTGAAGGGGTCATTGTTCAGTCCAACAAGTTTGGTTTCTACAAAAGCTTCTCCTCCATTGAAGAAAATAGATGGTGTAAGAACATCTCGCTTAAATCTTATAGAATCGTTTGGAATCCCTATACTTGTGAATCCTTCATTTTCATCAAAATCTGCAAAAGAAGTAGGTGTTCCTCCTATACTGGTCCGTTTGCCAGGATTGAAGGTATTATCATACACATTCTCACTCTTGTGCATATAAAATACTTCTTTTTCAGGTGGATTGCTAATATCATTTGCAGTTGAAGTATATCTCAAATGATTTTCTCCACTTCTGATAGTAATAAAATAAGCGGAGGTGTCGGTAAACAAACTTTTGAGAGGGCTTAATTGCCAATTGGCTTGTTGAAAAAGTTGAGTATCAAATTCGCCATCGTTTTCTTCTCCAAAAAATTCTATATAATCATTGTTTCCCAAATCATCTTCGTTACTGACATACATCGGCACTTCTTTGCCTTTGTAGTATAGCTTCAAATCTGAGCCTTTGGCATTGATGCCTGCTGACTGCAAGGTGGATTGATTGACTCGATACAAGCCTGTTTTGCTAAGTTTTACTTTATAATAAGTTTCTCCAAAATCTATCCATTCATTTTGATAAGTGATTGGTATTCCTTGACCATAAATATAAGCACTGGTGAAAAGTATTAACAATGCTACTATAAATCGCTGCATAGGGTTACGTTTTTTTTGAGGCTACAAATATAAGGAAGATAACAATAGGAGTTTTATTGGATACTTGACATTCTCTGAATTAGCTTGGTCATCTATCCTACTTTTAGTCTTCTGATAAGGTTAACGAACTTGGTGGGAAAAGGTAAATTTTAGGGGAGTAAAAAATTATCTATCTACTAAAAACAGATTAAAGAGGTATGATTACATGATTTTGGAGATACGATTTTGGAAATACGGAAGTGCCTAAAAACAAAAAAGCCCTATCAGACATTAGGCTGTCGATACGGCTTAGGTTGTTTGTATTCAAAAATGGGGTGACGCTTTGTACTTGAAATCAGGATTAATCTATGTATTCAAAAATGGGGTGACGCTTTGTACTTAAATCTTGGGATTAACTCTATGTATTTAAAAATGGATGACGCTTTGTACTTAAATCTTGGGATTAATTCTTAATGTATTTAAAAATGGATGACGCTTTGTACTTAAATCTTGGGATTAATTCTTAATGTATTTAAAAATGGATGACGCTTTGTACTTAAATCTTGGGATTAATTCTTAATGTATTTAAAAATGGATGACGCTTTGTACTTAAATCTTGGGATTAATTCTTAAT
>JBMYXW010000095.1:0-8164 GCA_049608825.1 Chitinophagales bacterium | reverse complement strand
AACTTTGGGCAGGGCAATGTTGGTGGGACTGATTGGGGCAGTGGTCATTTTTTTGCTGCAAGTTCCCTTTGCCACAGTTGCTTTTCCATTGATGAATATTGAAGGGGAACAACTGGCTTTGGTGGAACGCTATTTTTATATCCGAATATGGGATGCGCCTGCTACTTTGGGCTTGTTCGCTATGATGGGTTGGTTTTTTGGGATGCAAAATGCGGTCTATCCGATGGTGTTGACCATTGCCATCAATTGGGTCAATATCGTTGTGAGTTATGTGCTGATTTATTCTTATGGAATGGACATTGAGGGAGTGGCTTGGGGAACGGTGATTGCTCAATATTTCGGTTTGTTGTTGGCGGTCGGTTTGTTTGCTTTTCGCTACCGCAAATTGTGGACACATCTTTCTAAAAAAGCGCTTTTGGAGGTCGAAGCCTTCAAATCTTTCCTCAACATCAACAGCGACATTTTCATCCGAACTTTGTGCTTGACTTTTGCCTTTGGGTTCTTCTACAGTCAGTCTGCAAAGGGAGGCGATATGGTTTTGGCGGTCAATGTAATTTTGCTGCAATTTGTGAATTGGATGGCACATGCAGTAGATGGTTTTGCCTTCGCTTCGGAGAGTTTGGTTGGTAAATACAAGGGCGCAAACAAGCCCGATGAACTTCGCCAAACGATTTTGTTAAATTTTGCTTGGGGAATGGGTTTTGCGGTGCTGTTCAGTTTGATCTATGCGCTTCGAGGTGAATATTTGTTGTCTTTTTTCACCAATCAAGCAGACGTTTTCAATGCGGCTCTTCCCTATTTGTTTTGGGTGGTGATTTTGCCTCTATTGAGTACGCCTTGTTTTATTTGGGATGGCGTGTTCATCGGTCTCACGGCTTCTAAAAGTCTCAAAAATGCCATGCTCCTTTCGCTTGCTTTTTACCTTGTCGTTTTTTATACTTTTGATATGGGTTCTTCTAATGACTTGCTTTGGTTGTCTTTGCTGACTTTGATGGTGGTGAGAGGGGTGATTCAGACGGGCTACTATTGGTGGTTTGGGAATGAGATGAGATAGAAGGTTTTTTATCCCCTTAAAACTCACGTTCACACCCCAAAAATTCCCTTTCACTCCTTTTCGGTTTCAAATCACCTGTCTTCGTTCTATATTTGCATCATAAACACCTAATAACCCTAAAACAACTAATTTTTGAATAAAGAAAAATTCGCCAAAACCCTTGTTTTTTCTAAACCTAATATTATCCTAATCCTTACCCTATTAACAGTTTAATACAAAACGCCTTACTATTTCTGTAAGGCGTTTTTAGTTTTAGTAAGATTACTGAGTAATAGTCAAAAAAGTAAACCCCGATTTAGACTTTTAAGTGTTGCTTATAGGACAAATTTCACCTCCTTCAATCCAAATACCCGTCTTTTATTTCCAAAGCCATCCATCGTACCTTTCACTTCAATAACCAATTTCCCATCTTTTTGAACATCCACTATTTTTCCTTCAAAAAGGATATTAGTAGCCATATCTTCAAAAGAATGCCATTCATTGAAGCGGTACAATTTGGACAAATAATTCCGTTGAATCAAATCAAATCGCATAGCCTTCAATTGAAAATAACGGGCTTCAATATGATGTGCCAATTGTTGAATCAAGCTGGGGAGATTGTATATTTTATTTGTAATTTGGTGAAATGATGTCGCATATTGAAGGAAAGGAGAAAAATAAGCTTGATTGACATTGATGCCAATACCTACAATTGAAGAAGATATGCTTTTTCCCGAAAGGGAATTTTCAATGAGAATACCCGTTATTTTTTTGTCTCGATAATAAATGTCATTGGGCCATTTGATGCAGACTCCTTCGCCCAAAATTTCGGTAGCAAAGGACTGAATGGCAAGGGAAATGCTTTGGCTCAACAAAAACTGTTGGTAAGCCAAAATAAAATGCGGGTACAGTATAAGACTCAATGTAATGTTTTGTCCAACCTCACTTTCCCAAGTATTCCCTCGCTGTCCTTTCCCTGCAAACTGATGCGCTGTTGAGATAATTGTACCTTCCCTAACCCCCTCATTCTTTAGGAGTTGAGTCGCATATTTATTGGTTGAATCAATCTTATCTAAGTGGATACGAACCTTTCCAACAAAAAGAGTGTTATAAACCAAGATATAATTTGTACCTTTGAAATTTAACGTTTTAACTGAAATAAATACATTTTTTGGAAGCGAAAATAACAAAAAAAATAGAACCTGCTACTACAAATCAGCTAGTTGATATTGTAGCAGATAGCATTTTAGACAGAAAGGGTGAGAAAGTAATTAGTTTAGATCTCTCAAACTTGGAAGATGCAATGACTGATGCCTTTATAATATGTGAAGCAAATTCAACTCGACAGGTTGGGGCAATTGCGGATAATATTATGGAGAAAACAAGAGAGTTACTGGGCGAAACACCCACTTATGTGGAAGGAATGAATACTTCTGAATGGGTTTTACTGGATTACGTCAATGTGGTAGTACATGTATTCTTACGACCCAAACGATATGTGTATAAATTGGAAGAACTTTGGGGGGATGCAGCAATTACCACCGAATATTTTTCTGATGGAACACAAAGGGTTCTTAATAATATGAATAACCTTCACTCATCATCAAGTACCGAAATAGAATATTAGTAATAAAGTATGGCTAACACAGGAGATAATAACGAACAGAATAACAACGGTAAAAAATCAAAATTTAATCTGTATTGGATTTATGGAATTGTATTGGTGGGCATCATTGCGCTCAATATCATTCCGATGAGCAACAGCATAAAAGAGATTTCGGAAGCCGTTTTTTTTCAACAATACTTACCCACCCATGATGTAGATAAACTACTGGTGGTCAATGATAGAAGCGTTGAAGTATTTATCAAAGCAGACCGCTTAAGCAATGATAAATACAAGGACATAAGAGATGCCAAGTTTGGTGGGGAAAACAAAGGTCCTCACTATAGTTTCACCATATCTTCTGCCGAAACCTTTTCGGGGAAACTGGAGGCAGTACAGGATGAATGGAAAGCTGAGAACCCAAAGGATTATGATGTTATTCCTGTTCAATACCAAGAGCGAACGGACTGGCGCACAAGTTTTGGATGGTTGTTGCCTTTACTCATTATCGTAGTAATATGGATCATTATCATGCGCCGAGTCAGCGGTGGCATGGGAGGTGCAGGTGGACAAATCTTCAATATCGGAAAATCTAAAGCGACCCTTTTTGACGGTGATGCTACCGTAAACGTGACCTTCAATGATGTTGCAGGATTGGACGAAGCCAAACAAGAAGTTTTGGAAGTCGTCGATTTCTTGAAACAGCCCGATAAATATACTTCTTTGGGAGGTAAAATCCCCAAAGGTGTTTTATTGATTGGCCCTCCAGGTACAGGTAAAACTCTTTTGGCGAAAGCCGTGGCAGGAGAAGCCAAAGTTCCTTTTTTCACTTTGTCTGGTTCTGACTTTGTAGAGTTGTTTGTTGGTGTCGGTGCTTCAAGGGTAAGAGACCTATTTAAGCAAGCTCGTGAGAAAGCTCCTTGTATTATCTTTATTGATGAGATTGATGCGATTGGACGAGCAAGGGGAAAGAGTATGATGCAGGGCAACGATGAAAGAGAAAATACACTGAATGCCCTATTGGTAGAAATGGATGGATTTAGCAGTGACAAAGGGGTCATCATCATGGCGGCTACCAACCGACCCGATGTATTGGACAATGCACTCTTGCGCCCTGGTCGCTTTGACAGACAGATTTCTATTGACCGACCTGACATCAAAGGTCGTGAGCAAATCTTCAAGGTTCACCTCATTCCCATTAAAGTCGATCCGACCATTAATGTGAAAAAATTGGCAGCTCAAACGCCTGGTTTTGCAGGTGCCGAAATTGCCAATGTTTGTAATGAAGCAGCCTTGATTGGTGCAAGAAAAGGAAAGCATCAAGTAGAAATGAAAGATTTTCAAGATGCAATTGACCGTGTGATTGGTGGTTTGGAGAAAAAGAACAAAATCATTGCTCCACACGAAAAGAAAATCATTGCTTATCACGAAGCAGGTCATGCAATTGCAGGTTGGTATCTCGAACACGCTCACCCTTTATTGAAGGTAACGATTGTTCCTCGTGGTATTGCCGCTTTGGGTTATGCTCAATACCTTCCAAAGGAACAATACCTCTACACTACGGAGCAGCTTTTTGACGAAATGTGTATGACCTTGGGTGGTCGAGTAGCGGAGGACATCATCTTTGGTAAAATCTCTACGGGCGCACAGAATGACCTTCAACGCATCACCAAAATGGCGTATGCTATGGTGCAAATTTATGGAATGAACGAAAAGGTTGGGAATATCTCTTTCCACGATCCTCAAAACGAGTTTGGTTTCCAAAAGCCTTATTCTGATGAAACTGCCAATTTGATTGATGGTGAGGTACGATTGTTGATTGACAAAGCCTACCAACATACCAAACAATTGCTGACAACGAAACGAGAACAATTAGAAATCATCGCTCAAAATCTATTGAAGAAAGAGATTCTCTTCAAAGATGATTTGACTCGATTGATTGGTGCACGTCCTTTCAAAGAAGAACCAACTATACCAGATGAGATTGATTTAGGTTTGGATTTGGACAAACAAAGCAATGGACAGATTAAGGTGGATTAAGGTTGGATTGCATTGTTACATTGCTGAATGGCTGTATTGTTTGCTTATCAGTATATTGGAGCAATAGGTTGTGACTTTTTAAATTCAAAAAAAAAAATGCCCCTTCAATTTAAATATTGAAGGGGCATTTTTTATCGGTTTATCTGCTTCAAGTTTTGGTACCACAGGGCTAATTGTCAGTTATTCAACTAATAATTTCCCTCCTCCAACTCGTGCCAATCCTCCCGAAGGGATGGAGTTTTTGTTTTGAGGCTTTCATTTTTTTTGCGTTGGCGAAAATAATTTCCCATTAAGGGAACTTATATTTGAATTTGACGTTAGAATAGTTCATATTTGTGAACACAAAACATTCCCATAACTAAGCCTTTCTTATCTCCCGAACAACTATGTCGAACAGTGCTGAAACAATCCCAATAAAACAAACGAGCAATCATCAATCCAAATGGTTTGATGATTTTATTGCTACCATCAAGTCTCACGAACTCATGTTAGAGACTGATACCGCTTCCAAAGAGTTGAAAGACCTTTACAATGCCGTATTTGCGGACGATGCGATGAAGGTGGCAGTTCTTTCCAGAGAAATATCTACCATGTCGATTGTCAAAATATTGGTAATTGAGTACCTTTCCCATTTGGGTGAAGCGACTAACAAGGCTATAAGTGTATCTTTCAGTTTTTCTGCTGAAAGGATACTGGTCTGGGTGGTGATTCCTAATGATAGAGAGGATGTAGAGGATGAATTTTGGATAGCACAGATGAAGGTAAACGGTGAGCATGGTGACAAGGGTGTTTTTATCTCTGCTACCATTATGGAAGAACGTGACAATGTAAGTTTACCCTCTCATTACCACACATTTACCAGCAAAACCAATTAACCTACAATGCCCAATTCTGATTCCCATTTTAAACAAGCCAAGAATAATATTGAATTTTTATCTAAAATATGTATTGACAACCCAAGAGCGCATTGGGATTGGAAAGTGACTGTGGCGTTTTATGCTGCCCTACATCTCGTGAATGGACATATCAGCAAAATAACAGGTGGCAGTTTTCGTACACATGGACAAACGAGCCATGCACTAAATCCCTACAATCAAGCATCCCCTACCAAAATAGGTGTAGATGAACACATACTCTATGATAAGCTTCAAAACCTCTCTAAGCGGTCAAGGTACTTGTGTAGCGATAGTCCTAACAATGACTCTCCTAACGCACACTTGACCTACGAAATCCACTTTTCGAGAGCTATTCGTAATTTAGATAAACTGATGGTATATTTTGGCGAAAAGTATGACATTGACTTTGATGAATATCAGTTTATCTGTAGAGAGGTTCGCAACAATGAGTCTTTTCGGTATTGGAAGGTGTTGGAGTCGGTTTATGCTGTAAGTAAGTGAAATACTGTAATTGGTGTGGACTGTGTGGTTTAACTTGCTTTATATATCATAATTTATTGGAGTAATAAAAAAATGCCCCTTCAATACAATATTGAAGAGGCATTTTCTATTTTGAATAAAAGTCTGTTTTTTACGAGGATTTTATTTTTGAAACACATTTAAAAAAGTGTTTGGAGTCTAACTCCAAAGCTCTAAGCTAAGGCAATTTCCAAAGCTCAATACTATCCTCCGTCAAAGAGGCTAATTTTCTGCGTAGCAAACGCTTGCGAAGTCTTTGAGCGGTTTCTAAGTCTAAGTGTCTGCCCATGACCACACAGTATTCAGGTACAATTTCGCCATAAGGTCTGTAGATTCTTGGTACCATCAAAGTATCCATTGGAGATTCATTGACGACCATCAATCCCCCCTCATTCATTTCTTGGGTTAGTATTTTTGCATGGCGAACAGCATCCGATTGTGTCTCAAATTTACCAACAACCAAAAACCACAATCTTTGTGATTTCCAGCCAAAAAAACCTCTAAGAAATTGTTCCCTAGGCGTTTCTTCAGGATATTGAAACTGGTGAATTTTGGGATCTTTTAGTTTTACTTGGTCGATTTTTTGTTTTTCATCGCTGATGTCTTGCAGCAAATCATCGTAGTATGTTACATCTCTTTCGGCAAGTGCCTTGATAACAGGTGCAGCAAAAGCAGAATCACTCACCCGAAAACTTCGGATGAGTGTATCAAGGAGTGTGGAAAACTTCAATTTCATCGCAGCAGGCATACTGTCATTTTGAACCATCGGCTGTACAAAGTCACTTGCAATTCTTGCATTTGTTGTTGCTCGTATAGATTTAGGACGTACACCGACGACTTTTTCTATGTCTGCAAAACTCGTGTTGGCAATCTGTTTTTTCTCTGCTTCACTCAACATCACATTGGCTTTGGTAAAAGCAGAAGTAGAAGCCGAAGGTGCATTTTGTATCAATGCACTAATAGTATCTACTTCTTTCACCTCGTTGTCAGCACCATTGTTTGTTGGTGGCACAACAACTCTTTCTTCTTCAACGGTAGGTTGAAAAACAACTTGTGGTGCTTCATCTGTTAGTGGGTTGGTATTCATAAACGCAATAATCATGGCAGGAGCGTAAATGCCCAACTGAAACAATTTGATGGGTTTCTGTTCGTCTTTGTTCATGTATGCAACAATCCCTCCGATATAGAACAGAATGGCTACTTTGATAATGTATGCAATCACAGATATTATGGTTATGTGAATCAATAATTTCTCCAAGTCAATCACCAATAAGTTCATGATGATTGGGGTAAGTGCGCCGAGACCTCCGATGAGAATCTTGTCGCGAGTGCTTAAAGGCTTTTCTCCCGTAACGGGGGCTTTGGGTTCAGACATGATATTACCTCCTAATTTTAATTGGGTGAATTGATACAATACGTAAGGATAAGGTAGGGATTCCTTTCAATAGAACATAATTTTAAGATGAAAAATTCCAATATAGGACAAAAAGTAATGGTCAAGCTAAAAGTAAATAAACGGCAAATTTCGAATTATTGATTTTCGATATTTACTTCGTGATTTTAGTAAGGTTACTCCGTTAGGCGTGAAATATTTGTAGAAACTGTCTAAAGGTAAAATCACCAACTCCATTAGGAGTTGAACCTCAGAACCATCTTCTTATAATGTTTGGGTTGAACTCCTAATGGAGTTCGGTTATTGTTTTCTTCATTTTTCTACAAATATTGAAGTCCTAACGGACTTATCAAACCACAAACAATAATTCGGCGGTACAGAAAAACCTAAGTGAAAAATAAAATAATCTGGGTGTGGGCTGCAAAAATCAACTATATAGAGTTTGTCTTATTTAAGCTTAGACAAAACACATTGAGGTAAAGTTTAATAGAAGGTAAAATATAAATCCATAGTTGATTGTTAAAAGCTAAAAATAATTTTGCAGCCGATATTGGCGTGGTATATGGTTCTAAAACGGTTGGTTAGTATATTTATTCTCCAATTAATAGTTTGGAAGAAAGTAGGGCGGAATTTATTCCGTTCATAGACAATCTACTCGGACTAAAGTCCAAGCTACTGCA
>JBMYXW010000094.1:7962-8223 GCA_049608825.1 Chitinophagales bacterium | reverse complement strand
TTTGTTGAGTTGTTCTAAAAATGACCAACCATCAACTTGGGGCATATTGATATCCAATAATATCGCATCAGGTAGATTTTGTTTGCTTTTGAGGGCATCCAAAGCATCAATAGAGTTAAGATATGCACTGATTTCAAATTTTCCAGTGACTCTTTCAAACATCTTTTCGGCAATCATTGTAGCCAACTTATCGTCATCTACCAACATTAAGTGTATCATAGTAGGGGCTTATTTATATGTGTGTGTTGTATCTTAATTTAG
>JBMYXW010000094.1:0-7952 GCA_049608825.1 Chitinophagales bacterium | reverse complement strand
AGTCCAAGCGACTGCAATATGAAAAAGTAATTGCCAGAGCTAAGTACAGAGGTAGAATGTGTCCACCTCAAATATTGTTTTATAAATTCAATATTTTTGTATTAATTTCTAAAACTTGGGGAATAAGTAGTTGTTTGCCGTCATTGTAAATCACAAAATCTGCCAATTCCATTTTGCGTTCATCCTTCCATTGTTTGTCCATCCGAGCTTCAATGGCTTCTTTTGTGCTGTTGTCTCGCTGCAAAACCCGTTGGATGCGAACTTTTTTGGGCGCAAAAACGGTGATGACCTTGTCCAATAGTTTGTAGGAACCGCTCTCGAAGGTAAGGGCGGCTTCTCGAATAAGGTAGGGAGCATCGGGATGTTTTGCAGACCACTCCTGACTATGACGAAAGACAGCAGGATGCACCAAACTTTCCAATTGTCTGAGTGCCTTGACATCATTGAAGACGATGGTGGCTAATTTTTGCCGATCCAATTTTTGTTCGTTTGTGTAAATCTCGTTGCCGAATGCTGAACGAATGGCTTTTATCAAGGTTTCATCGTTTTGCATGAGCCATTTGGCTGCATCATCAGCATAGTAAACAGGTACTCCTAAGGTCGCAAAAAACTTAGTGATGGTTGTTTTTCCACTGCCGATTCCACCTGTGAGTCCGACTTGAAGGGGTTTCTTTTGCATGAATTTTATGGTTAAACTGTTATATGGTTTTATTGTTTAATGGACGGTGGACGGTGGACGGAAAATACAAAATCAAACCTAAACACAATTATCAACCTAAACACACGAACACACAACCTCACCTAATCACTCCATCTTTGAAGGATAGAAAGAAACTACTGCCTTCATTCATAATGGATTCCAACCAGATTTGCCCCTCGTGATTCTCCATTATTTTTTTGCAAATAGACAAGCCAATACCCGCACTATCTGTTGAATACCTGTTTTCGAGTTGGCTGAAAATCTCAAAAATTCTGTCATGATTTTCGGGTGCAACTCCAATACCATTGTCGGCTACTTCAATGATGACCCTTCCATCTTTTAGACGTTCGGTGATGTGGATAATGGGATCAATGTTTTCTCGTTGGTATTTGATGGCATTGTTGATAAGATTTTGGAACAACTGTATCAACTGCTGTTCATTCCCAAATATTTCGTGCGATACATCCACCTTCACAGTCGCTTGATGCTCGTGAATTCGCCTACTTAAGTTGGCAATCGATTGTTCAATCGCTCTTTTGATAGAAGTTTGTTTCAATGTCACCTCCTTGCCCAGTCGTGCATACTTCAATAGGCTGTCAATCATCAACTGCATTCTCACTGCTCCATTACTGACATATTGCATCAGTTCATGACCTGCTTCGTCTATCTTTTTGCCGTAGTGTTTTTCGAGAACCTTGATAAAGCTGGAAATTGTTCGCAGAGGTTCTCTTAAATCGTGAGAAACCATGTAGGTAAATTGGTCCAATTCTTCTCTGAGTGCTTCAAATTTGATTCGACTATCTCTCAACTGTGTCCACAAATCTGCTCGCTGCAATGCCACACTACTTTGAGCCACTACATTCGCACAAATCTCCAAAGCCGTTTGAGAAGGAACTGCATCACCTTCTTTGTTGAAACAAATCACATACCCCCCTGTTTGTTCTTTGAAATTCAGTGGAAAAATGAGAGTTTGACGGATGATTTCATTTATGTTGTTGATTTCTTCAACGGATTCAAAATGCTTATTTGTTACTATATGTTGTACTTTGGAAAGCAAATCTTCCCCTATCAATTGGTTCGGATTGATTTGGTAAGGCGTGTGAAAATCTGCGCTGTCTGTTTGCTTCAAAATAATAAACAAGGCATCGAACTGAATAAAAGTTGCCACATTTTCGGAAAGGACTTGACAGGCAGTTTTCAGTTCAACATTGGAGCTAAAACTGCTGGCAATGTTCACAATTCTTTCGGATATTTTTTGTTTTTCTTCGGCGGTTTCCTTTTCTGCTTTCACCAAATTGAAGCGTTCGCCCAAATTGAGAGAGGTCAACAGTAATTCTATTCCGAAGCCTATTTGATAAAAATGCTGTGTGAAAAAATTGTGTTCCAAAAAGTCATTCAACATCATGATCAGTATCAAACCTCCAAAAAAGAGAGGCAAAATTGCCAAAAAATAATAGCGAACGGGCAATTGTTTGTTGCGGAAATAGTGCAAACCTAAATAACACATCAAGGCAGTGGTGAAAATAAAAATCAACTCTTGAAAGAAAAATCGCACTGCATAATCAAAAGTCAATGAGATACTTCCAACTACTAAAATGGAGAGTATCAGCCCATTGAAGAACAAATCCAAATGAGCATAATGTTCTTTCACCTGTAGATAGGAACGAACAAATAAGAGAAAAAACAAAAAAGTGGAATAGGTATAAATGTCTATGGCATAGTGAATCCAGAAAGTAGATGTAGGATAAAAATATTGGAAGGTCATGCCGTCAAATCCAGCTTGGAACAAGAAAAAACTAACGATATAAAAGGTGTAGTATAGATAGGCAATGTCGCCAATCGAAAAATAAAGGAATAAATGATAAAAGACCATCACCAAAATCATTCCGTAAAACAAGCCAATCAGCAAATAATTGTTGTCCTTGTATCCGTCAAAAGCTTTGGCCGTGTATAGATTGATGGGAGTGACAAAAAAATATTTACTTGATATTTTGATCAGATAGGTTTTGCTTTCTTTGGCATCCAAATCCAATTGCAGCACAGGATTCCGAAAAGGAATTTCCCATTTGTCGTGCTGTTCTGTCCGTCCAATCGCATAATGTATTTCGATTTTGTTGCTATCACTTACCTCATAACAAATTATTTCTTCCATCAATGCCCAATCTACTTCGAGCATCAACTCCAAAGATTTTGCCTGTAGATTCTTTAATTTCAACAAGTACCAATAACTGTGGTCGCTTATTCCAAAATTGGCGGGATTGGCGATACCTTTGTCAAATCCTTCTTCCTGCATACTTTTTTGAAGTACATCGTCAATCGTGAAATCTTTAAATGCAATTTTTGAAGATTCGTTTTCGAGATGGTGTATATATTCATTGATGGCAGCCTTGTAAAAATTGTGGTCAAGCTCTATAACTGGAATTTTGTTGAAAGGACTGTTGTTTTCAATATTGATATTGGAAGTCTTCTTACCAAAAGTTTTGATACCAGAAGAGTCCTCTTGAGAAGTACCTAAAGAGTCTTCAATAGGGGATTGAGCCACAATAATTTGCAAGCTAAAGAAGCAAACAATGCAAATTGCCCAAAGGTAAAATGATATTTTGGTGGTATAAGTCTGCAAATAATTTAGGTGCTTGTTGGCTCAGTAGAAAGAATCAACTGCAATATATTGAAATAAAGCAATTACATGGGAAAAATAGGCATTGTTTTTTAATGGTGACTAGTAGATTAGAAATTAACGACTGATAAACTGGAGAATCTATTATTCACCAATCAAACTAACTGTGAGTCTCCAAGCTCCCCATAACCACCTCCAAATTCTCTGCCAAAAAATCAACATTGGCTTTGGTAAAACACATCGGAGGTTTGATTTTCAAAACGTTGTGATAAGGACCATCTATACTCATCAAAATGCCTCGTTCACGCATTTGATTGGCAATATAGGCAGTTTCTTTAGCCGCAGGTTCAAGCGTGTCAAGGTTTTTGACCAATTCGATACCCAAAAACAGCCCTTTACCTCGAACATCTCCAATAATGGAAAAACGACTTTGAAGTTTCTTCAATTCTTTGATTAAATACGCTCCGATTTCCAACGCATTTTGCTGCAATTTCTCCTCTTGTACCACCTTCAATACTTCTCGTCCAATCGCACACGACACTGGATTGCCGCCAAAAGTATTGAAGTATTCCATGCCATTGGCGAATTTTTCGGCTACTTCCTGGGTCGTCACCACTGCCGCCAAAGGATGTCCATTGCCGATTGGTTTGCCCATCGTCACGATATCGGGAACAACGTCTTGCAGTTCAAAACCCCAAAACCTCTCTCCTACTCGACCAAAACCCACTTGCACTTCGTCTGCAATACACAATCCGCCCTGCGCTCGAACGACTTGGTAAACTGCCTTCAAGTATCCATCGGGCAATACGATTTGTCCTCCACAACTCAAAATACTTTCGGCAATAAAACCACCCAGTTTTTTGCCCTCTTTTTGAAGTCCTTCAATAATTTGAGAAGCATGTTCGGCATACTGTTTACTTGCCGTTTTGGGATTTCTGTACAGGCCTCTAAAAGTGTCGGGAATCGGAAGAAGATGCGTGTGTGGAGGTTTTCCATTGCCTCCTTTGCCATCAAACTTGTAGCTACTAATGTCGATACATCCTCCAGTATTGCCGTGATAGCCTGTTTCAATCGCCATCATGTTCTTTTGCCCTGTACAAGCTTTGACCATTCGAAGTGCCAGTTCATTGGCTTCGCTTCCAGAATTTACGAAATACACCACCGACAATTCAGAGGGAAGTGTAGCCAACAATTCTTCGGCAAACAAAACAATGTTTTCGTGTAAGTAGCGGGTGTTGGTGTTCAATAATCCCATTTGACGTTGGGCAACTTGTACGATTCTCGGATGTTGATGCCCAACATGTGCTACATTGTTGACCGTATCAAGGTATCTTCTGGCAGTCGTATCGTATAGATACTGCTTGTAGCCTCTGACAAAATGAAGCGGTTTTTGGTAGGAAATACTTAGGCTTTTGCCAAGGTATTGGTGGCGCATTTCGAGGATTTCGGAGGCATCTTTTTTTGAAGAAATGGGTGTTTGAAGTTTCGGAAATAGTAGATTTGGATTGGGGCAGAGACTCAACCAAGCTTCTTTTTCGTGGGGATAAGCGACTCCTGCAAAATCACCTTTTTCGCCCTGCATATCCAAAACGATTTGAAAATGAAGATGTGAAGGCCATTTGCCATTGACCAACGAAGAACCAATTTTTGCGATTTGCTGCCCTTTTTCGATTTTCATCCCCTCCTTCAATCCATCCAAAGAGTCTCGTGTGAGATGTCCATAGAGTGTATAAAAGGTGAGTTTTGGCGAAACTTCGTGCTGCAAAATGATGGTTGGGCCATAATTGCAGTCGCCTTTGTTGTCCGCAAAGCTGTGTACAGTTCCTTTAAGAGGCGCAAAAACAGGCGTTTCGGCTTTTGACCAAAAATCCATTCCCAAATGTACGGTTCGCCATTGTGCGCCATTTTTCCCTTCGGTTTGGTAGGCATCGGTGGTGTAAAATGGGCGCACTTCACCATAACCTCCCCAAGCAATCTGGGCATCTTCGTCTTCCAAAAATCGGTCAATTCTCCGTTCAAATTTTTGGATGTCTTCAAAATTGGAATTGTTGCCAAGTACCCAACTTGATACGCTGAGGTCTATGTGAATTATTTTTTTGTCATTGGAGTTCACGACTTCTGCAAAATTGCCTTGCTGGGTTTTGACCCATTTATTGAAGGTTGTAGCTTTGGGATGGATATGATTTTTAAGGTTCTTTATTGGCATGTTGGTTTTTCTGCAAAGATACGAAGACAATGTATTTGTTTCCAAAGCATTGTTTGAATTTGCATTTGAGTTTGTCCAAGGTTTTTTTATCTGTTGTGAGAACTGTCTTTTTGATAAAAACCGTACATTGAGTATTTTACGTGTTTCCTTAAGCAAAGCCATTCAAATGCAAGAAATGATTAATCATCGCCACTTTATTATCCACAAACCCTACGATTACATGAGTCAATTCGTTTTGCCAACCAATCAAAAGCGAAAATTATTGGGAGAGCTACACGATTTCCCTCCAAAAACAATGGCGATTGGTCGATTGGACAAAACAACGGAAGGTTTGTTGCTGCTTACCACAGATGGAAAAATGAGTGAGGCAGTTCGCAGCAAAAAGGTAGAAAAAGAATACTATGCACAAGTGGATGGAATTATAGACGAAGCTGCCATTGAAGCCATGAAAAAAGGCGTGGAGATTGGCTTTAAAGGCATTAAATACATGACCAAGCCCTGCAAAGCTTCTCTCCTACTTCCTCCACCCGATTTCCCTCCTCGTATCCGAAAAATTCGAGGCGACCATCATGGACCAACTTCTTGGGTATCTATTATTTTGACAGAAGGCAAGTTCAAGCAAGTCCGCAAAATGACGGCGGCTGTGGGTTTTCCAACCTTGCGGCTGTTTCGAGTTCGCATTGGTGATATTTGCTTGGGAGAATTGAAGGCAGGTGAGGTAATAGAAGTCAGTACTGAGTTTTTGATAGAAAAAGCAACAGCTTGAAAATCATAAAGCTACAAACTTTTACTTCGTAGTATCCTGAATCGCAATTCACTAAACAGCCCCCAAATCCAAGCTGTCCAAATGTTCAAAATTTTCTAATGGAAAATGCAATTTGGCTTCCTTGACGGTTCTCAAAAACAACGAATCTTGTCTGAGTTGATAATAACACAGCGCTCTGTTGTAATAAATATCTGATGTATAACCAAACAAATTAATGGAAAATTGAAAATAGATAAGTGCTTCTTTGTAATAGCCCAATTGGTAAAAAATACCTGCTATTTCAAAAGCCAAATCGTTGGATTCGCTTATAGAAAAATACATATTCCATGTCTCGTGCATGGTTTGACTTAATCGGGTGCGTTCTTTGGGAGTGATTTTCTGACAGGTTTGCTTGATGCGAGGCAGTACATTCACAAATAGAGCTGAGTCATACGCTCCCAAGCGCAACATCCCAATCACATCGGGTAGTTTCATCTTGGAAATATATTTATAACTAAATTTTTTGAAGCCATTGAAGTCGTCAGGCCCATATTCATTCACTACACGATGGTAAGCCGCTTGGGTTTCGGTATATTGTTCAGAATCAGGCAACAAGAATAAACAAGCTAATTCTAAGTGAAAATTGGAGAAAGCAGGAAACAACGTTTTGCCGCCTCGTTTTTGGGCATATAAGCCAAAAGCATGAAAATTGACCCAAAAAGACATACTTCCATGCGCCACCATTTCGGGTGTGTCCACATTTTGTATTTCCTCCAATTCGTGAAAACCCTTGTCTATCGAAAGCAACATCAAGCCTTGTTGAGACAATTGCCTCAAATTCTCCAAACATTGAAACCCTTTGTGTGGAAAAAAAAGATAACTGTCTGTCAACAACTCTCTGTAATCTTCCAAAATCTCATTCAATACTGCGTCTTCATAATAAGGCTGAGTCATCGGACGATGTTCATAGACCGTTTTTATTTTTTTGAGTAAATCCACCGTATTCATCCCATTGGGGTCTTCATGGGTTTGGAGACTTATTGAGCATTCAGATATATTTTTGTCCTGGACCAAAAAGAGGTCTTTGGGGATGGAGTCGAAAAAATAATTGGCAATTACTAATAAGGGTTGTGTCAACTCCTTTGAGGAAATCTGAAGGTTTGAACGGCGTAAGAAAATGTGCTTGCTTTTGATGGCATCAAAATAAGTGATGTCCAAAATTCCTTTGTCAAAATAAGGTTGAAACTGAAAATGGGTATCAAAAAAATTGAGATTTTCTTCTACAATGTCACTCAAGACATAACAGTAGGGAGGAAGATTCAAACCCACTTGAAGGGTCAATCGTTCGAGGTGTTTGAGAACGTGAAAAGCCAAGCGACCATGACCTGCCCCCAACTCCAAAATATAGACTTTTTCTTGTGTCTTTCCTTTATAGGATAGGTCTTTTAGAAAGGCAAAAATCAACTCGGCGTAGGTTTTCCCGACTAAGGAATTGCTGGTAAGGTGGTGGGGAACAGTCCCTTTGCTCCAAGCTTCAATGCCTTCTTGTTGGTAATAATCACGATTAAGCTGCCAAATAAGGCTTTCAGAGAAAGGCTTACTCGCCTCAATTACATAAGTTTGATGATTCATAATATAAGCTGTTCAAGTGGTGACAAGTGCATCCTAAACTTGGTCAGCTGAT
>JBMYXW010000093.1:0-8229 GCA_049608825.1 Chitinophagales bacterium | reverse complement strand
AATTATTAGATTGGTTTAATTTATATAAAATAAATGTTTATTTCTAAAACCTAATTAACTCGCTTACAAAGTACTGTTTGAATTTGTTTTGAGTTTGTCTATTGTTGAATTGTTAAGTGCTTGACACCTTTCTATCAAGCAATATAACAATTCAACAATAGAGCCATTCAGCACTAGGTAGTTCCCTTCGTCGGTATTAACCGCATCAGGTTCAACGGGTATCATCTCAGCCTCAATGAGTTATTGAAGCACCCCTTACTACAATTTTTAATTGTTGGTGCAAAGATAAAAAGAATCTATTATCTCTATGAAATAAGATGAAAAGTAGCTGCCGTTTCTTGAAGTAGCTGAGATTTCCTAAAATACTAAAATCATATTTATTCCTCAACACTCTTTTTTCTTCAAAATCTATTTTTGCCCAACCTCCCTTCCTTCAATTCCCTACAATCCAAACTTCTACAATTGAAGTAAAATTCACCTCCTATTGGAATATTATTGAAGCTTATAAAATTTTATTAGTCAAGCTCTCACAACTTTGGCAGCAAATTTGTAACCTTTGTGTCATAAAACCGTAAGTTTCAAAACTTTCATAAAATCAAACCCTTATCTATCCACATTAGTCAGTGCCCCCACACGAACTTTTCGATTTGAATACAAAAACATATCAACAGTGATAATTACTGTTGTAGATTTTTTTCAAATAATGTTTAAATCTAAGTTCATGAAGCACTCTTCTATCTTCAATCAACTCCTCCGTGTCTTATATATCGTTGGAATGTTTTTTATTTTCACCTCACATCAACTCCAAGCAACAAGTTCCATTACAGCAGTTAGCGGTATAGATTTGGAACTGAGCATGATTTCCAATCCCACAGAATACACAGTTTTCACCAATCAGGACTTTACACTGACCATTACCAACAATGGTACTGATACAGCAACAGGCATTACTGTTTATGCTCCTTATCCAAGTGGCTTGGCTTTTACAAGTTCCACAGCTTCACAGGGAAATTACGAAGTTTGGACAAGTCTTTGGAATATAGGAACATTGGCAAGTGGACAAAGTGCTACTTTAACATTGTCACTTTTTGTCTTGAACAATACAGATGATATTATGTTTTTTGCCCAAGTACAATCAGCCAATGAAACGGATATAGATTCTACTCCCGACAACAATACCACACAAATCCCTACAGAAGACGACGAAGCAAGTGTAACAGTCACTTATGGTTCTGGCAGTACTGGCGGCGGTGGTGGTGGTGGCAACAATGGTGATGATGTGGACATTGAATTGTCTATATCTGCCAATCATATCGAAGCCAATGCAGGACAAGAATTTTCTTATATTCTGAGCGTCACCAACAAAGGCCCTGACAATGCAACAGGCGTGAAAGTAGATTTCCCTCTACCAACTGCTCATGTTCAATATGTTAGCAATAGCAATGACCAAACGACTTACAACTCCACAACAGGTGTTTGGAACATTGGCAATCTTGCCAAAAATGTCACCCGTTCTTTATTGGTGAATGTAGAAGTAGTGATAGGAGGAACGATTACGGCAACAGCAGAATTGACACACCTCAACCAAACAGATTCGGATTCTACACCCGACAATGGAATATTGAGTGAAGACGATATGGCAACGGTCGATGTCATAGGATTGCAGATAGATTTAGAATTATTTTTAGAATTGGCTCCAGGTCAATCAAGTGTTGTACCTGTTGGGAGCAATGTCACCTATCGTTTGCACGTAGAAAATAAGGGACCAACCGTGGGCTACAATACCAAAATCCGAGCGATTATGGCAGCCAATATATTTAGTTTGGTGGGTACAGATGTGAGTATGGGCTACTTTTTGGATGCTTTGGGAGTTTGGGTCATTGGCGATATTCCGCCTTTTGCGACCCAAACGATGGACATTACCGCAACGGTTTTGCAGCCAGGAACACATACCTATACTTGCGAGGTCCGAACCTCCAATGTTCCCGATGTGGATTCAACGCCAAGTAATTACGACCCCAACGAAGACGATATTTCAAGTGTCACTATCTCAACTGATGGAACTGCAAATGTAGCAGATTTGTCATTGAATGTAGTGGTGGACAATCCCTCTGCGAATGCAGGAGATACCCGCACATTGACGCTTACTGTTGCCAATGCTGGACCAGCCGATGCAACTGGAATTACGGTTGAAGATGTATTGCCAAGTGGTTTGACCATTTCATCATCGACTCCTTCAATGGGAGCTTATGCAGGCAATACTTGGACTGTTGGAGATTTGGACAATGGCGAATTTGCTACTTTGGATATTGAAGTATTGGTAGGCACATTGACCGCACCGATTACTTATTTCGCACAAATCGAAACCACAAGTCCAAATGACACAGATTCTACGGCTGGCAATGACAGCGACCAAACGGATAATGAAGACGATGAAGCGACTGTAACCATTACTCAACCAACAATCGACTTAGAATTGACAGTGGAATCCAGTATTACTTCTGCAAATATTGGCGATGCAGCTACTTTGACTTTGACGCTTGAAAATACTGGTGGCGCAGATGCTACAAGTGTTACGATTGAAGATGTGTTCCCTGCTGAATTGACTTTGAATACAGCGACCCCTTCAATGGGTTCTTACAGCGTAGGTATTTGGACAATTGGAGATTTGGACAGTGGTGAAATAGCAACTTTGGATTTGCAGGTGACAGTGGGAGCTTTCACCGATTCCTTCAATTATTTTGCACAAGTTCAAGCTGCCAACCCCAACAACGATACTGATTCTACACCTGCCAATGATACCGACCAAACTCCAAATGAAGACGATGAAGGCGCAATAACCATTACGCAACCAATGGTCGACATGGAATTGACGGTCAGCAAAAATGCAACATCTGATCCTCATGTTCAAGAAATAGAATTGACTTTGGAAAATACTGGAGCTGCAAATGGCACAGGCATTACGGTAGAAGATGTCTTTCCTTCAGGATTGGTTCTCAATACTTCCAATGCTTCAAAAGGTACTTATACAAGTGGTGTTTGGACAGTGGGAGGCATGAGCAGCAACGAAACTTCAACATTGACATTGACGGTTTCAACACTTAGTTTGACTGGTCAAGTGGCTTATTTTGCACAAGTCATGACCGCTAATCCAGACAACGATGCCGATTCTACTCTTGGCAATGATAGTGACCAAAGTGATGATGAAGACGATGAAGCAGCAACTACACTTGCACCTGCGCCAATAGATTTGGAATTATCTGTTGCCGCTAGCACACTCATTGCAGATGTAGGAGACGATGTAACTTTGACTTTAACACTTGAAAACAATGGCCCGTCTGATGCAGCAAATATAATCGTACAGGATATTCTTCCGAGTGGATTTTCTTTGAATTCCTCCAATGCCACTCATGGCACATACAGCAATGATTGGTTAGTAGGTACTTTGTTGGTTGGAGAAATCGCAACTTTAACATTGGAGGTGACAGTTGATGTCATCACAACTTCCCTCACTTACTTTGCAGAAGTACAAACGGCAAGCCCCAACGATGTAGATTCTACGCCTGGCAACAATCCGAATCAAACTCCAAACGAAGACGATGAAGCAAGCGTGACAATTGCGCCAACCGTTGCACCGACGGATATTGACTTAGAATTGAGCATCACTGCCAATGTCAGCGAATTCAACTTGTACCAAAACGTGACCTATACCATTGAAGTAAGCAACAATGGACCAGCCACGGCAACAGGTATTGAAGTAGCCAATGCTTTACCGAGTGGAATGGCGTTTACCAGTAAAACCGAATCACAAGGAAACTTCAATTTGTGGGCAGGTGTGTGGACAGTAGGAAGTCTTGCAGTAGGCGAATCTGCAACGGCTGACATTACCTTGTTTGTTTTGAACAACAGTACCGCTATTTCCAACTTTGCACAGGTGAAAGCTGCCAACGAAAACGACTCCGATTCTACACCGAATAACAGTGCAGGAATACCAACCGAGGACGACGAAGATTCTGTCACTATCATTCCCGCAGGCAGCAACAACAACGATATTGACTTGGCATTGAGCAAAACAGCAAACGTCAGTATTGCAAATGCAGGAGATGCCATTGCTTATACTTTGACGATTGTAAACAACGGAACAGTGACCGCAACAGGCGTAAGCGTTGAAGATGTTTTGCCTTCAAATGTCACCTTCAATAGCTCAACAGCTTCAAGCGGAACTTACAACGATGCAACAGGAATTTGGGACATTGGAACGATTGGAATAGGAGTCAGTGCGTCGCTGACCATCAATGTTACCGTAGATGTAATTGTATTGCCAATGACCAATTTTGCACAGGTCAAAACTGCCAACGAAGATGATGTGGATTCTACACCTGACAACAATTCGGGAGCAACTCCACAAGAGGACGACGAAGACAGCGTAGTGATTCAACCCGATACAACGGTATATTTGGTGGACTTGGCACTCAGCACTACTTTTAGCAGCAGCACCGCAGAAGATGGAGACACAAGAACTTACACGATTACGGTCATAAACAGCGGAAATGCGGATGCAGTAGGTGTGACGATTGAAGACCAAATGCCGAGTGAATTGACTTTGGTAGGAGCGACTACTGTAAAGGGTTCTTATGACAATGATGGTACTTGGACAGTGGGTAATTTGGATATTGGCGAAACGGCTGTTTTGACTATTGATGTAATGGTAGGAGTTTTCACCAGCCCAATCGTTTATTTCGCACAGGTTCAAACCGCAAGTCCTGATGATTCAGATTCTACTGCTGGCAACGATACAGACCAAACACCAAACGAAGACGATGAAAGCAGTGCTACTTTACTTTTGGCAGGAAGCACAGACATAGACTTGGAAGCGACCTTGACAAGTAGCAACCCCAATTTGACTCCGTGGACAACCGTGGATTTCACTTTGGAGATTACCAACAATGGCGCAGCAGCAGCTTCTGGCGTAATGGTTGATTTCCCTGTTCCTGAAGGCATGGCATTTACTTCAAAAACGGAAAGCCAAGGCAGCTACAATCTTTGGTTTCAAACTTGGGACATTGGCACTTTGCAGCCTGGCGAAACAGCAACGCTTGTATTGACCTTATTTACACTTAATCCTGGTACGGATGTAACGGCTTATACAGAAATAACGGCTGCCAACGAAAATGATATTGACTCTACGCCCGATAATGGAAATGGCGTTTTGGCTGTGGAAGACGATGAGGCGGTATCTATTTTGTCGAGCGGTGGCGGAGCGAAAAACGATTTGGGTTCACAAATCATTGGAGAATCTACTTTATTGACGGTTCACAGCTTATTCCCTGTTCCAACCCGAGATTTTGTAAACATCCTTTTCAATTCTGAATCTGAAATGATTGACATCGTTTTGTACGATTACAGTGGTCGTAAGATTTACAGCCAAACGATTGAAGTGGCTCAAGGGGAAAATACAACTCAACTGGATTTGAGTGCTTATCCTTCGGGTTGGTACTTCGTTTCGATGGAAACGGAGGAAGGTAGTGTGAGGGCGAAGGTTGTGAAGCAGTAGGCTTGAATGGCTAAATTGTTGTATAGCTGTATTGTTATATTGTTTTCGACTAAAAGAGCGGAAATCTTGCCAACACTTGAAAAGTTTGGCAACGATTGAAACGGTGATTGAACACAGAGACTTTTTAAAAAAAAGTGAAAACTTTGTCAACGGTCGAAGGTTTTGACAACAGTTGAAACGAAAAAGAAACTCCCTCGAAACTTTGAATGGTTTTGAGGGAATTTTTTACGAATTTTATTCCTCTTATATATATCTTTAAAACCTCCAATTAAAACTCACAAGTAGCATTAATAGAATCGGAATAACCATGAATTTTTAGATAATGTGTTCACTATCATTAGTCAAGCCCCTAAAAAACTGGTAATGAATTTGTAACCTTTGATTTCTAAAATCGTAATTTTATAATTTCGACTTGAAAACCAAGGCTATGAATTATTTCCATCGTTTGAACAGCCTGCTATTTGTCTTCTCATTTAGTATAGCTATTTTTTTTGCCCTCCCAACAAATGCAAACAATACCAACCAACAAATCATTGAAGTGCAAACAGTACTCAATGAGATAGATTTAGAATTGCAATACCACGCCGACTCCTTAGAATACCACATTTTCACCAATCATTTCTTTACGCTCACACTCACCAATAGCAGCATCGAAACGGCAACAGGAATAACCGTTTATGCTCCTTTTTCGAGTAGTTTGTTAGCCTATACCGATTCGGAAGCATCGCATGGCGATTATGGTGTTTTTGCAGGAATTTGGAACATAGACAGTTTGGCGAGTGGAGAAAGTGCGACTTTGGATTTGACCCTTTTTGTATTGGGGGTAGATGTGGACATCAGCCTTTTTGCCCAAGTACAAGCGGTTAATGAAACAGATATAGATTCTACTCCAAATAATAACAGTACACAATCTCCAATGGAAGATGACGAAACCATTCTAACGATTACCAAATCAGGCGGTGGTGGCAACAATGGAGGTAATGAAGACGTGGACATCGAACTCAGCATGACCACTAATCATACTGAAGTCAATGCAGGTTTGCAGTTTTCGTATATTCTCAATGTGACCAACAAGGGAACGGACAATGCTACAGGGGTAAAGGTAGGTTTTCCGCTGCCAGCACAAGTGATTTATGTAAAAAACACCAGTGAACAGACCACTTATGACTCCTTATCAGGCGAATGGAACATCGGAAATATTCCTTCCAATACGACTCGTACTTTACTTGTGGATGTTGAAGTGAAGATAGGCGGTGTTATTTCGGCTACAGCGGAGGTGACTGCTACAAATGAAATGGACAAGGATTCTACTCCCAATAATAGAGCCGAAGAAGAGGACGATATCGCCAGTGCAGGAATTTTGGGTTTGCAGATAGATTTGGAATTGAACATGGAACTGCCTTTAGACGCTTCCAATATTGTCGAACAAGGCAGTGAGGTCACTTTTTTGGTGCATGTCGAAAACAAGGGCCCTACATTAGGTTATAATTCTAAGGTCAGCGCCATTCTGCCAGAAGGATTTGAGTATGTTCGAGGTACAATGACAATGGGCGAATATTTAGACGACTTGGGGGTTTGGGTGATTGGTGATATTCCTCCTTTTGAGACGCAAACGATGGAAATTACCGCTACAATAGAAGTTTTTGATTCGTTGACTTATACCTGCGAAGTCCGCACCTCCAATGTGCCAGATGTGGATTCCACGCCCAGTAATTTCGACCCGAATGAAGATGATATTGATAGCCTCACCATTTATATTGATATGGGAACTTCTATTGATGAATCTTTGGGCGAAAATGAAAATCAAATGAGCATTTATCCAATCCCAACTAAAGATGTGGTAAATGTCCTTTTTACTTCAAAATCAACCTTTACAGAACTATATCTGTATGATTTTAGTGGTCATATTTTGCAGCATCAAGTATTGCAGACTTCAATAGGTGCGAATACGATTAAAGTAGATTTAAGGCCTTTTCCCGTAGGGATTTACTTTGTTTCGCTGCAAACCAAAGAGGAGAATTGTAGGGAAAAAGTGGTGAAACGATAATTTAGTAGATGTCAGGAGTGAGGTGCGAGGAGTCAGATTTTGGTGAAGCTTTAATTTTTTTTCTCCAAAACCAAGTGCAGTTTTGAATTTGAAGTTGACATTTGAGTTTGAATTTCCATAATACTAACCATAACAGATTCGCATTTCTACCCATCAATCCTCACTCAATATTTCCCTCATTTGAAAAATATATTTCCGACTATTGCTAAGGTCATTGTGTCCAAATCCCTCCAAAATATACAAGTCGATTTGCGGGTATTTTTCCTGCAATTGCAGTGAATGTTGATGGGGAATCACCTCATCTTTGTCGCCATGAAAAACGGTAATCGGACATTTCACTTGCTTCAAATGCTGATATGTCTTTAGCTTGTATTTGATGAGGAAAGAAGGAACAATTTTAACCTTTTCTTGAATCAAAGACTGCAAACTAAAATAAGGTGAATTGAGGAGCAGTTTGTGAGGTTCGTTTTGTGCTGCAATTCGAGCCGCAATACCCGTTCCTATTGAAGTACCCGAAACGATGATGCTGTTTTCAGCATAGCCTTCCTTCAAATAATCATACGCAAATTGAGCATCCTTGACCAATTGTTTTTCACTACTTACTTTACCATCGCTTTTGCCGTAACTT
>JBMYXW010000092.1:0-8240 GCA_049608825.1 Chitinophagales bacterium | reverse complement strand
AAGTACAGTGCTAAGACGTTCCAATGCTAAGTACAGTGCTAAGACGTTCCAATGCTAAGTACAGTGCTAAGACGTTCCAATGCTAAGTACAGTGCTAAGACGTTCCAATGCTAAGTACAGTGCTAAGACGTTCCAATGCTAAGTACAGTGCTAAGACGTTCCAATGCAACGTCTCTACGAAATCTATGAATTATTCAGGCTAAATTGAAGATAAAATACAATTCCATCTTTTTTTTTGTGGAAATAAAAGTTGATGTATTAAAAACCAACCAAATAGATAGAAAAAACGTTTTTGAAAGAAAATACAATACTATGCACAAATTCTTAATCCTATTTTCAGTTTGTCTAATTGGTTTCGGTTGTACCAAAAATCAATCAGAATTAATAAAAATACCTAATAATTTAGAACTTGACATTGACCAAGATGGTAATGCTGATTTTATTGTCGTTTATTCACAGCAAACAGAAGGTGACCCAATTGGAAATTATGAGGCAATAAGAATGAATTTGGAATCTACGGATGATAATCAAGTATTAAAAAATGAAGATAAGTTTCCCATGTTTCTAAATGAGATTGGCTCAATACAAACAGAAGTTAATCCACCTCTTTATTGGGAAATAACCAATCCTTCTTCAAACATTTCGACTCCTATTGCAACAATTAGAACGGATTACGATGAAACGACTTGGGGTGATGAATGGAGGGTTTTCGACTTAGAACAAAAGGAATCCTACCTAATTGGCTTCAAATTATTGGGAGGTAATACCGCTCAAGTAGGATTTATTGAATTTTCAGTAAATACTCAAACGGGTGAATTTATTCTTTTAAAAACAGAATTTTTATAGGCTCGTACATTGACTGTTTATATTACTCAAACTGACCCCTTAGATCCTCCTTCAAAGGGGGAATTCTCCGAGGAGGGGAATCTCGTATATGGTGAGAAAATCCCCTCTTGGGAGAGCCTGTGCCGAGAATTAAATTCAAAATTAGAAAAAGATGAAAAAACTACTACCTTTTTTATTGAAAGAAGAAAACTGATGAGAACCAAACATTACAGAGAACATTCCCCCCAATTTCTCACTTGCTGATATTGTTTGAAAATGTTTTCACAAGCTCTCCCCCTCCAATCTTTCACAACAGATACCCATTTTCGACTGTGATTGAAATGACTGGTGATTTTGTGGTTTATTTGAACTTTTTAAAACACTTTTTTTGCTGATACTCTCAAAACTAATGTATCGTTATGTTTATAAGGAATTTAAGCATCCATCCACAATTGTTGAATGAGAGCAAGGTCTTTTTTCATGGCATCAAATACAACTTCATGCTCGACTGTAATCTCGAACTTACCTTTCTCTGCGCCCCCCAAAGGATACTCAAGGTGCAAAGATACAGGAGGTTTCAAACCATACTTTTTCAACAATTTGAAATAGCTTTTGAAGTCCACCATCCCTTCTCCAATAGGCACATTGACGATTTTCCATTTTCCATTTACTTTGCCCCATTTGAAATCTTTTAGAACAATAGTCTTGATTTGGTCTTTGATGAGCTTCACGCCATTTGACCACGAACGTCCGCCCTCTGCCACTGCGTGTCTGATGTCGTATTGTGCACCGAAATAGGCTGAATCAGCGGTGCCCAATATCTTTTTCACCTCCCAAATAGAAGCACCTACTTTCGTTCCTGAATGGTTTTGATAGCACCCAATGATGTTGTGTTCTTTATTCAATTGGCTTAACTCTTGGACTTTTTTTTCGTAATAATCCAGTGATGCTTCGAGCGATTGGTTTTCTTTAAATCTGAACCAATCACTCCTATAATGTTTGACTCCCTCGGCTGCAGCAACCTTAATAACATCTACATCCAAAGGATTTGCAGCATCAGAAATAGCAGTCGTCATCATCTCACAGGTAGAGCCTGCTTCTTTTATGTCTTGAATGGCTTTAGGCAAATCGGTTTCCACATTTTCAGGCAGAACATGACCTTTGGGGCGAACGGTTAAATCCAGCCCTGCAAAACCCAATTCGGCTGCTTTGTATCCAGCTTCTTTTATGCTTAAAAAATGCAAGTGCTTGGAAAATAGATGTATTTCTAAAGGAGTATTAGGCTGTGCTTTGTTGAACCAATTGATTGGTGATGACACTAAAGGAGCAGCAACAGCCATGACTCCTGCATTTTTGATAAATTTTCTTCTGGAATTACTCATAAGTTTATGTCGGTTACAGTGTATTCAAAAGTCAATATTTGTATTTGGAAGCCAAGCTTCAATCTGCTGTTTTGCAGCTTCACTAAAACCATTACCAATCAAGGATAACTTTTCTAAAGTGCTCGCAATACTTTGTATTTCTGACGGCAAAATCGTCAATCCACAGTACTCCAACTTCAATTCCTTCAATGCTGTAAAACTCCCAATTTCAGGAGGAATAGCACCAATATCATCTCTTATCGCCATAGATTCTAAAGTACTGTTTAAGTCCAACAATGCTACTGGAAACTGATTGGAATTGGTACTCACAAAGATGGATTTCAAATTACTTAAGTTTCCAACTGATAGTGGAAGTACAATATCAATAGTAGTAGTTTCATCTGTCGCAATAATCAGTTTATTCAAATTGGCTAAGTCACCTATTTCATCAGGAATACTCCCTATCTCACAGAAACTAAACGTTAGTTCCTTCAAGTTTGGAGCTTTGGAAATATGGATTTGGGTATTGGTAGAAACTTCTGTTCCACTGATATAAACCGACTCCAAACTATTCATATCCTCAAAAATATCGGGAAGCGTTCTACTCCCACGCAATTCGACATCAGATATTTGAAGTGTTTTTAAATTGGGCCATTGATTGGAAGTTTCAGGAATTCCTACCCAAAGAATATTTGACAGTTCAAGATGTTTCAAACTATTTAAATTTTCATAGTTTGTAAATCTCACTACTTCAACGACATCTCTAATGGTTAATTCTTTCAAATTCCTTAAAACAGACAAGTTAGATGGCAATGTAATGGCTTGTTCTGCTGTACTTTGAAAAGTCATCTTGAATACATCCCATGAAGCTGTTGCTAAAAAATCTGGAAAATTGACTGTATTCAATAAAACTACTTCCTTCAAATTGCCAAAAAATGCCAATTCACGAGCCAGAGGTTCTTTCGTGTAGGATTTGTTCTTATATACTTCTAAATAGGGAAAAGCAGAAATAATATGTTCAGTTGTTGTATTAGATGTCAAAGACCTAACAGAATTCATGGCAGGGATTTGATTAAAATATGCTGCCTCACAATTAAAATCAATATCTACAACCTCCGTATAAGCCATTAATTTATTGCTCAAATCAATTGCAGTATCTAAACAATCACAATAAATACTAAGAGATAAAGCATTGGCATCTTGCTGTTCATAAAAAGGAGTAAAAGAAGAAGAAGAACAAGAACTATTTACTTCAATTGGTCTAAAATCATCTTCTTTACTGCAATTAGCCAGTACGATACATATTGCGAAAATGAAAAGTATTGATAGCCTCATATTTGCCTTGTTTCAACTGATTAAATAGCCTCCAATGTATTAATTGGATATAATTATCAAATTGGTTTACCAATTACTTGCCAACCAATTTGCAATATAGTAAATTCGCACAATATTTCAATCTCTTGTCTCAATATGTTTATCGGAAAGCGAAACAAACAACCAAATTTTTAAAAACCAATACCTGTATTTGGAAGCCAAGATTTAAAATTTGTCGCCTTGAAGCTTTGTTCAAACCATTATCCAAATATTTGTTTTGAGCCACATCATGAATTAATCCAAGTAGTTAGTAACGAGAAATTTGACTGATTGTTAAAAAAAATGATATAATTTTCTTTTTTTGTAGAAAAATTGAATTATATTTGTCACACCAAAAATTGGCAGACCAATTTTTAGCCAACCAATAGTATTATGAGTGTACTAAAAAATTTTCAAGAAATAGTTATCGAAACTCCTGTTGATAAAATCATCAGACAGATTCGCAGTTTGATTACCTCTGGTCAATTAGAGGCAGGAGACCGACTACCACCAGAACGAAAATTAGCAGAAAGATTGGGCGTTGGTAGAACCCATGTCCGAGATGCCATCCGAAAATTAGAATTTTACGGCATATTGAAAACGCTCCCTCAGAGCGGTACTATTGTAGCAGGAATGGGCATTGCGGCTTTGGAGGGATTAATTACAGATGTATTGAAACTCGAAAACAATGACTTTGCCTCCTTGGTCGAAACAAGGGTAATGTTGGAGACAAATGCGGCAAGTCTTGCAGCTTTGCGACGCACCCCAGAAGACATCATCAATATCCAAAAAGCATCAGAAGCCTATGCAGAAAAGGTAAATAATGGCAAACAAGCTATTGAAGAAGATTTGATGTTTCACCTAAAAATTGCAGAAGCCAGCAAAAACTCAGTATTGAAGTCCTTGATGCTGATTATTATTCCTGATATTATAAGCAGCTTTATCAAATTAGACATCTGTAAAGATGACCACTTCAGTAAAGTTTTGGATGAACATGCAGATATATTGGAGCATATCGTAAATAAAAAACCTGAATTAGCGTCCAAAGCAATGCGTTTGCATTTAAGCGATGTTATTGAATATAGCAATAATTTGAAGCAAGGAAATGGACGCTTATTGTAGGTAACAAAAGAGTTTTATGGACTCTTTTTGACCCTAAACCAACGATGCTTACACCTCGTAAACCGAAAAATTGCAGAGAGTGTAAAACCGCCAACCTAAATCATAACAAAAGAATTTGCAATGAGATTTTTCTTATTGAAGGAGATTCTTTTGCCTAAAAAACAAGATTTTATTACTATAAATAAAAGCCCACATGATAGTGTGAGCTAATATTATCACAATCAAAATGTTGCGTTATGATAACAAAATTAACAAAAAAAACGAAACTTCTAAACTTAGCCTTTTGCTTGCTGGCAATTGTGTTGAGTTTACCCCAAACTTTAGAGGGGAAAAGTTTTCCTTCTGAGGAATCTATTACCAATCTACTCCCTAGAGTCAGTGGTACAGTAACCTCTGATGAGGATGGTCTCCCACTTCCTGGAGTGACTGTTTTGGTGAAAGGAACAGACCGAGGAACGGTTACAGACTTAGACGGAAATTACAGCATTGAAGCAGAAGACGGAGATGTACTGGTGTTTAGTTATATCAGTTTCAAAACACAAGAAGTAGCAGTTAGTGGTGGTGCTGCTATTGACTTGGTGATGGAAACCGATGTTGCACAGTTAGATCAAGTTGTAGTTATCGGTTATGGTAGCTCAAAAAGATCTCACCTTACGGGTGCAATATCCAAAGTAACAAGTAAACAGTTGGAAAAAATTCCTACTGCCAGAGTAGATGATGCCTTAGTCGGAACAATTTCTGGTGTGAATGTACAATCGACAGAAGGTGAGGCAGGTTCTGCACCTACTATTCGTATTAGAGGAACAGGCTCTATGGTAGCTAGTTCTGATCCATTGATTGTTGTGGATGGATTGGTAGTTGACAATGATTTTTTAGGTTCTTTGGATATGAATGATGTATCATCATTTGAAGTATTGAAAGATGCAGCATCTTCTGCTATTTATGGATCAAGAGGTGGAAATGGTGTTATTTTGATTACAACAAAAGACGGAAAGGAAGGCCCAACTAAGTTTACCTACAATACTTACGTTGGATTTAAAGAAGCAAGACAGAGTGATGCTTATTACTTTAGTATTGCAGAAACGGCAGCAGCAGAAATGGCTGCAAATGGAGAATTGTCAGACAGAACAAAATACAAGCAATTGATTGGTATTGATAGAGATTGGCAAGATGTTATCTTTGATGGCGGAACGATTCAAAGTCATTCTCTTTCTGCAAGAGGTGGAAATAAAAATACCAACTTTAGTGCTACATTTGGCTATCTTCACGATGAAGGTGTTTTGTTGACAGATGACTTCAAAAGATACAGCCTTAACTTGAAGGTAAAAACAAAAGTGAGCGACCGACTCTCATTTGGTGCGAGTATAGCTCCATCTTATACCAACAGAAGAAGATTTGATGGTTCAACACATGATATTCTAAGACAGACACCATGGTTGCCAGTATATCACGATGCGAATACTATTCAATATGTCGATAGAAACATTTATCCTGATGTACAAATAGGTGATTATGCAAATCAACGTCATTTTGACAACTATGATTTGTATGGTGACGGAAGTACTTTGGTGGATATTAGTAATACCTCCAATGTGAACCCTGCCGCAAAAGTTTTGGAGCGTGATAGAAATGACTATCAGTTCAAATTATTCGGTAGTGTATTTGCACAATACAAGATTACTGATGGCTTAAAATTCAAAACGACATTTTCGGGAGATTACCAGAATACGGAACGAGACAGATGGCAAGGTTTGTATGCACACAGAAACGGAGCTTCTAATATATCGCTTAACTTGCAGACTCGAAATAGAATACACTTAGTAAGTGAAAACTATCTTACTTATGAAAAAAACTTTGGTGGACATGAAATCAATGCCGTTTTGGGGATGTCAGCCGAAAGCTGGGATACCAAAGAAGCTGATGTAACTGGAACAGGTTATGATTCTGATTTGATTCAAACAATCTCTGGGGCAACGACAATTTCTAGTGCTAATTCTGTAGATTACGCAGAGCGATTCTTGTCATTCTTTGGAAGGGTAAATTATGCCTTCAATAACAAATACTTAGCATCATTCAGTCTTAGAAGAGATGGTAGTTCTATATTTGGCCCAGACAATAAGTATGGTAATTTCCCAGCAGTTTCAGCTGGATGGGTAATTAGTGAAGAAGATTTCTTGAAAGGTAACAATGCTCTTGGATATTTAAAACTCCGATTTAGCTATGGATTGACAGGTAATAACAGGTTAGATACAGGTGATGACCTTATTGATTTCTACCCGTATGTAGCTTTGCTTAATTCAACTACTGCTGTTGTAGATGGAAATGTATCAGGTGCCTTCAATGCACTTAATATCGCAAATCCAGGGCTACAATGGGAGCGATCAAGAGAAATGAACCCAGGTGTGGATTTTTCTTTATTTGGTGATTTTCTATCAGGATCAGTTGAGTATTACAACAGAACGAGTGATCAATTGTTGTTGTACAATCCAATATCTTCTACCACAGGATTTACAGAAGCTTTGGTTAATTTAGGAGAAGTTGAAAACCGTGGATGGGAAGTAGAATTAAGAACAAACAATGTTAGAAATGGAGACTTTGTTTGGACTTCTGGAATTGTAGCATCAAAAAACGAAAACGAATTGATTGAATTTGGAGATTCTAATGGTCAAATTCAAAACGTGGATAGCAAAAGAGCTGCAGAATGGATCAATCAAGTAGGGCAACCTATATCTTCCTTTTATGGTTGGGTAGTTGATAGAGATATTCCGCTCGAATTCTTAAAGAATGCTTATCACCCTGTAGGAGGAGAAGCTCAAGATGTTTATGTAAAAGATTTGAACGGTGATGGACTTATTGATGATGATGATAAAACGATTTTAGGTAATCCTTACCCAGAATTAATTTGGAGTGTAACCAACAACTTTAGTTTCAAAGGTTTCGATTTGAGTTTTATGTTCCAAGGAAGTCATGGTGCTGAAATTAGAAATATGGGAGATCAATATTTGTTCAACCAGTTTAATAGTGCTCAAGATTTTGACTCCGAAACTCCTGATCAAGAGTTTATCAAGCAAAAAATATTTACAGACGATATCATCCAGGATGCTTCTTATGTGACTTTGCGTAACATAAGTCTTGGATATAACTTTGGGTCAGATTTACTATCGAAAACAAACGTCTTTACAAAAGCACGAGTTTACGTTTCTGGACAAAACCTGATGTATATGACTGCTGATGATTACACTGGATTCAATCCAGAATCTATCAACGATACCAGCCCAACTACTTATGGATATCAAAGAGCTGGATCTCCTATCCAGAAAACGATATCTGTTGGACTTAATTTAGGATTTTAGTAAAAAATAGGTTAGAAAAATCACTTGTGGTTTTTCTAACTATTGTAACATCCCCGAACCCCCTTCAAAGGGGGCTAAAGGGATGTTAAATACAATGTGAAAAGCTGCAAAATATTTCACGAAAGTTAATCAAAAAAACAAAATATATAAATGAAACATATACTTATAATAACACTTTTTTCAATAGGACTAATTTTCACTTCCTGTGAAGACGATTATTTAAGTC